>WHTS01000016.1:14663-46719 GCA_009377585.1 Betaproteobacteria bacterium | reverse complement strand
GCGGCTCGATGGCTGCCTGTCGGCGAACCTCGCGCCTGCCGACCAGGCGCTGGTGCTCGGGCTTTCGCCGGATACGCGCGACCGCTGTCGCAGATTTGCGTCGCACGCTCGATCCCTTGCGCCCCGTCCTGTGGTAGCGTGCCGGTTCCTGGCAACCGCGGAGGGGAGTGGCACATGGACGCCAAGACTGCACGCATGCTGACGCGCTACAACGCCTGGGCCAACAAGCTCATGTTCGACGCCGTGACCGCGCTGCCCGAAGGCGAGGCAGTGAAGCCGCGCACCAGCCTTTTCCGCAACATGGTGCATACGCTCAATCACAACTACGTGATCGACCGCATATGGCAGGCGCATCTCGAGGGACGCGAACATGGCTACGAGGGGCGCAACACCAAGGATCACCCGCCGCTCGACGAGTTGTGGCGGCTGCAACAGGAGGTCGACGCCTGGTACGTCACATGGAGCGACCGGCTCGACGACGGCCGGATGAACGAGAGCGTGCAGTTCACGCTCATCGGCGGCAATGCCGGCGAGATGACGCGCGCCGAGATCCTGCTGCATGTCCTCGGGCATCGTCACTACCACCGCGGATTCGTCTGCGACATGATGTTCGAGGTACCCTCGCGCCCGCCGACCATGGATCTGCCGGTGTATCTGCGCGAGCAAGGCAGGCCGGGCTGACGCAGCCGCGCGAGGCATGAAGTCGTACTGGATCGGCACCCGCGCGGCGTAGTTCGCGCCCGAAGAGGAGCTGGCGAGAAGCTCGTTACACCACGCGCTCGAGCGGCACCTGGAACAGGCGGATGTGATCGGCCCGGCGGATGATCTCCGCATTGGCCGCGCGGATCGCATCGATCAGCGCGGTGAGCGGCGCCTCCTCCTCGAAGGCGATCATCAGCACGCCGTTGAGGCTTGCGAACATGCCCTTGCCCAGATGTGGCTCGGTTTCGTGTCCCTTGCCTTTGGCATGCTCCCAGCGGGTGTAATAGTCGATATCGCAGCTCGCGAGCAGCCCCATCACGCGCTCGGTGTAGTGCTCGTTGTGTACGACGAAGGCAAGCTTCATTGCGCCACTCCGGTTTGAAACCGCATGTGCAGCTCGCGCAGGATACGCGTGAGCTTTTCGATCTCCAGCTTGATGTGGGCGCCGAACTCCTCGGGCTCGTCGCCGATCAGAACGTACCCCAGGTCCGTGAGCGCCGTGCTCGTTTGCGGCATGCTGAGCGCGTTCAGCGTGGCGCCGCGGATGGCGGCGATGATCTCCGCCGGGGTCTTCGCCGGCACCGCCAGCCCGTACCAGTTGCCGGCCTGATAGCCCGGGTAGCCCAGCTCGGCAACGGTCGGGAGCTCGCGCAGGAGCGCAACGCGCTCGCTGCTGGTGACGGCGAGCGCGCGCAGCTTTCCCCGGCGGACGTTGGGCAGCGCGGTTGCCATGGGCGCGAAGTACACCGAGACTTCGCCCGTCAGCACCGCCGTGATCGCCTCGCCGCCGGAACGATAGGGCACGTGCAGCAGCTTCACGCCGGCGCGGTGCTTGAAAAGCTCGCCGGCGAGGAAGGTGGGCGTACCGATGCCACCCGAGCAATAGGCGATGTCGCCGGGGCGCGCTTTGGCGAGCTTGACGAGCTCGTCCAGCGAATTGACCTGAAGCGCCGGATGCACCACCACGACCGAGGGGGACGAGGCGACCTGCGTGACCGGCGCGAAGTCCCGCAGCAGATCGTAGTCGCGGTTCTTATACAGCAGCGTGGTTGCTGCGTGCGCAATGTTCACCAGCAGGATCGAATGGCCGTCGGGCACGGCCTTCGCCGCCATCTCGGCGCCGATGCTGCCGGAGGCACCGGCGCGGTTTTCGACCACCACCTGCTTGCCGAAGGCGGAAGTCAGCCCGCGCGCGAGGATGCGGCCGATGGTGTCCGAGCCGCTTCCGGGCGAATACGACACGATGAGCCGCACCTGCCGAGCAGGGTAAGGCTGCGCGCCGGGCATGCTGCTGCTCATGATGGCGACGAGCGTACATGCCGTGCAGCACGCGAAACGCAAGCTCGACATGACCCTCCTCGTATCCGGCACGTCGGCCGCGATCGGCCGCCGAGCGGCAGGTCCCACGCGCCGTGTGCCCGTTGCGGGGACATGATCGCGCAGCGTGATCATCGTACGATTATGCCAAGACTCGCCTCGAGCGTGCACTGCTACTTTCGTCTACGTACCTGCCCGGGCTGCGGCAAGCGCGATGGAAGCGATAGAATCGCCCGCGGCGGAAGACGGTTCGCTGCACGCGCGATAGGGTGGCCAGTGGCGAAAGCGGTCGAAACGGCCGGGACCGGAATGCCCTGAGCGGAGATCGATATGGGTGATCGCATCGGCATCGTCGGCGTGGGCCTGATGGGCTCGGCCTTTTCTCAGCACCTGGTTGCGCAGGGGTTCGAAGTGTGCGGCTTCGATATCGATTCCGCGCGCATGGCGCAATTGCGTGCACGCGGGTGTATCCCTGTGACGTCGCCTGCCGCGGCGGCCGAAAACGCGCGCTGGGTGCTAACCTCGCTGCCGACGAGTGACATCGTGCGCGAGGTCGTGCTCGGTCGCGACGGCATCGCGCAAGGGGCCGCGCCGGGCTCGATCGTCGTCGATGCGAGCACGTCGCGCCCGCAGGATTCGGAGCGCCTGGGCGCGGAGCTCGCGCAGCGCGGCTTCGGCTTTCTCGACGCCGCGGTGAGCGGCACGAGCGCGATGGCCTGGAAGAAGGATCTCATCGTCATCGCCGGCGGTACTCTGGAGCAGTTCGAGGCCTGCAAACCGGTGTTCGATGCGATCGCGCGGGCGGCGTATCGGATGGGACCGGTCGGAACCGGTGCGATGACCAAGCTCGTCATCAACCTGGTGCTGTTCGGCAATCGTCTGGCGCTGGCCGAAGGTCTGGTGCTCGGCATGAAGGCCGGCATGACGGGCGAAAGCCTGCTCGCGGTGCTGCAGGATGCCGCCTGCAGCTCCAAGACGATGATCGACAAGGGCCCGAAGATGCTCGCGGGCGATTACGCCCCCGAGGGGCAGGTGAAGATCTCGCTCAAGGACGGGCGGCTTGCGCTGGAGCAGGCGCTGCGTGTCGGGGCGCCGATGTTCGTCGGCAGCCTGTGGACGCAACTGCAGCAGGCTGGCTATGAACAGGGCATGGGCGAGCTGGACAGCGTGGCGTTCATCGAGATTCTGCGCCAGCTCGCCGGCTTGCCGAAGCGGATCTGAGGGAATCTGAAGCGCGCCGCCGGACGGACCGGCGGTGCTCGAGTAATCGGAAATGAGCCGCCGGGCGAACCGGCGGCTCGAACAATCGGAAATGAGCCGCCGGTTCGGCCGGCGGCTCGAACACAAGGAGGAAGTTTTCGTGTCGAACAGTAAATGGGCCGCGCGGGCGGCCGTCGGTAAATGGGCCGCACGAGCGGCCGTGGCCGCGGCCGGCGCACTCGTCGGGGTCGCGACCGCGCAGGCGCAGGGCAGCTATCCGAGCAAGCCGGTGCGCTTCATCAACCCGGTGGCCGCCGGAGGCAATCAGGACATCGTGTCGCGCGCCATCGCCGGGGAGGTGAGCCGAGGGCTCGGCCAGCAGGTGCTGGTGGAGAGTCGCCCGGGCGCAAGCGCCATCGTGGGCACGCGTTCGGTGAAGGCGTCGGCTCCCGACGGCTATACCTACCTCACCGTCTCCAATACCTTTGCCCGGGTGCCGGCGATCGTCGCGGCGGCCGGCTACGATCCCCTCAAGGACTTCGAGCCGGTCTCGCTCATGGCCGACATCCCGATGGTGCTGTCGGTCAATCCGTCGCTTCCCGTGAAGACCACGCAGGAGCTGATCGCCCTGGCGAAGAAGCGCCCGGGCGATCTGCTGTACGCCTCGGCCGGACGCGGATCGACCGGTCACGTCGCGGCCGAGATGTTCAGCCGCGCGGCCGGCATCGAGCTCAGGCACATTCCTTACAAGGGCAATGCGCCGGCGATCGTCGATCTGATCGGCGGCCAGGTCATGATCATGTTCGACCAGGTGAGCACGTCGTTTCCGCACATCCGGGCGGGGAAGCTGCGCGCGCTCGGCGTGACCAGCAAGGAGCGCTCGGCGCTGTTTCCCGATTTGCCCACCATCGAAGAGGCGGGGCTGAAGGGCTTCCAGGACTCGACTTTCAACGGGATCGTGGCCCCGGCCGGAACGCCGCGCGAGATGCGCGAGCGCATCCGGCGCGAAGTCGTGAAAGCCGTTGCCGTGCCGGAAGTACGCAATCGTTTTCTCGAGCGCGGCATCGTGCTCAAGTCGAGCGGGTCGCTGGAGGAGTTCGGCGCCTTTCTGCGCAAGCAGGTGACGGAGTTCGCCAAGCTGGCGAAGGAAGCCGGCATCGAGCCGAAATAGCGCGAGTATTTTTGCCCGGGCCGACCCGACTCGAAAGCCACCGACTGTCACGCGAAGCATATGGCGTGAATCGAGCGTAGCCCGCCGGGCGCACCATGGAGAGATCGCAATGAGCAATTCCGCTTCGCCGCTGCGCTGGGGCATCGTCGGCCTGGGCTGGGTCAGCACCGATTTCACCGGACCGGCGATGCTGAAGAGCCCGGGCTCGCGCATGGCTGCGTGCCTCGGCAGCTCGCCGCAGAAAGGCCAGGCTTTCGCCGAGCGTTTTCAGGTCGAGCGTGTGCACGCGAGCCTGGACGCGATGATGGCGGACCCGGACGTGGACGCAATCTACGTCGCCACGCCCAATGCCACGCACCGCGAGATCGTGCTGGCGGCAGCGCGCGCCGGCAAGCACGTGCTGTGCGAAAAGCCGTTCGCAATGCATGTGGCCGAAGCGCGCGAGATGGCCGAAGCGTGCAGGCGTGCGGGCGTGATCTTGCGGGTGGCGCACCAGCTTCGCCTGGACGAGGCGGTGGTGCGGGCGCGGGAGATCGTGCGCTCGGGGCGCCTGGGTCGCATCGCCGCGATTTCTCTGGAGCGTGCTTCGGCGATGCCGCCGCGCACCACCTGGCGCACCGATGTGCGCCAAAGCGGCGTCGTGTACGACGTCGGCGTGCATCTGATCGACCAGGTGCAATGGCTCATCGGCCAGCGTTTCGCCGAGGTGAGCGCTTTTACTCATCCGGACCGTCGCCAAGGCGAGTCCGACGACCAGATCACCATCCTCGGGCGCATGTCGGAGGACTGCCATGCCGTAATTCGCGCCACGCGCGAGATCGCGGCTGCCGAGAACAATCTCATCATCGAAGGCTCGGAGGCGACCTTGATCACCTCGGCCTTGCGCTTCGTGCCCGAGCACTTCGTTCGGGTACGCGATCTTGAGGGAAGCAGCGAGGAGCGCTTCAAGGCGAGCCCGAACTACGAGCTGCAGGTGCGCGCTTTCGAGGGCGAGATCGCCGGCACGCGCAGCCTGCTGCCCGACGCCGAGGAGTGCATCCACGTGGTCGCGACTACGGAAGCGGTGCTCGCGTCGGTGCAGGAGCGGCGAGCCGTTGCGCCGGCCGCATAACGACGAAGGGATTGCCGCAGCGCGCTCAGTCTGAAGCGGGCGCGAAGCCGAAGATCGCTTCGAAGCGCTGGCTGAAGCGCGCCCAGGCGGCCGGGTTGAGCAGCCGCGGCGGGCGCCCGCCGCGCAACGTCACTGCCACCTGGTCGGCGTTCCATTGCGCCATCGCAAGGCGCGATTCGGTGGTCACGCCGGCCGTGTGGCACGTGGCGATGAAGTTGTCGAACCCGAGCAGCGGATGCCCCAGCGGCGGCGGTTCGATCGCCCACACGTCCACCCCGGCGCCGGCCAGGCGTTTGCTGATGAGCGCATTGGCAAGCGCATGCTCGTCGACGATGCCGCCGCGCGCGGTATTGATCAGAATCGCGCCCATCTGCATGTGCGAGAACTCGCGCGACGAAATGAGGTTCTGCGTCTCTGCCGTGAGCGGGCAGTGCACCGATACGAAGCGCGCTTCGGCAAGCAGGGTGTCGAGGCTCACCTTGGTGGCGCTGCGCGCGCGGCATGCCTGCGCATCGAGGTACGGATCGTAGGCGAGCACGCGCATGTCGAGTCCCGAAGCGCAGATGCGCGCCACGCGCCGGCCCACTTCGCCCAGCCCGATCAAGCCTATGGTGGCCTTGGCTGCGTTCCAGCCCTTGAAGATCTCGCGGTCCACCCCGCGTTCGCGGTGCAGCGACCGGTCGGTCCAGGGCATGTTCTTGGTGAGCGCCAGCAGCATGCCGACGGTATGCTCGGCCGTAGCCTGCGCGTTCGCGCCGGCCTGGTTGACCGCGAGCACGCCCGCGCCGGTGCAGGCTTCCAGATCGATGGTGTCGTAGCCCGCGCCGGTGGTGGAGACGACCAGCAGCTGCGGACAGCGCGCGAGCAAGTCGCTGCGACACCTGTATTCGTCGGGAACTTCGTGGCGTGAGGAGGAGATGCAGTAGGCATGGCAGATCGCCATGACTTCCCAGTTCTGCTCGGACAACGCGTCGTAGCGCAGCCGATGGACCTCGATGTCGCGGTGCTCTTTCTCGAGACAATCGGCCACACTGGGTGTCTTCGATTCGTGAAACCAGAACGTGTGTTTGACGGTTGCTGCTTCGGACATCTCGACCCTCTTTCCCTCCGGAGGATGAGCGGAAATGCTCGGGTCGGGCACTCCGCGATGTTGTGATCGACGATTCGGGCGCCACGCGCATGCGCGTGGCGCATTCACGCCCAGTTAGGGATCCAGCTCGGAGTAGTGCCGGAATATCCCTTTGTCGTTGAACGCCATGCGCCGCGGCGATGCGAGGTAGGCGGCGATGCGCGCAGCCGCGCTCACCTGGTCGCGCAAGGCCAGAATGCGAGGATAAGTCGGAGCGAGGCGCAGCATGGCGCGCGGAAAGGCGTAACGCAGCCCCTCGATCATGTGGAACAGCGACAGGTCGGGGTACGACCACGTGCCCCCGACCAGGCGCGGCTCGGCGGCGCCGGTTGCGCTGAGCAGGCGCTCGAAATAGTTCAGGAACTTCGGCAGGCGTAGCTCGAGAAAATCGGCCGCGCGCCGCACCGCCTCGGGCTTCTGCTGCTCGTAGTACAAGCTCTTGGCGACGGGGTGATGGGTATCGTGGATCTCCACCAGCCAGTCCGCCATGATGAGCTGCAGCTGGTGCGCCCACAGGCGACTCGCTGCGTCCTCCGGTACCAGAGTCAGGTGCGGACCCAGGTATTGCAGGATGTTGGCGGTCTGGCTGACGTAGAGCTCGCCTGCCTGCAGAATCGGCGGCGCGAACGGAGGCTGTCCGCCGAGCGGCTCGGCGAGCAGGCGCGCGATGCCGGGACGACCGCCGCCCTCGTCTTCGGGCAGTCGGCCGACATCGACATAATCGGCGCCCGCCGCCTCGAGCGCGAGCCGAACGAACTCGCCGCGGCCGGGTATATGCGGCCAATAATAGAGCCGGTAGCGCATGATCGACACCTTCGCGAGGCAAATCGTGACGAGCGTACCATTGTCCGCTGCTACGCGCTAAGTCCGACGTTCGCAAAATGCGACAGTTGCCGGGCGCCAGATTTGCTGCGTGTGGGCGCCTCGCACGCGCCGTGCAATGCTGGGCGCATCTCTCCCACTGTGGCGACGTACGTTGTAGTCGTGAGGGGCTGGCGGCTTGCCCTCAGTAGTGCGACTTGAAGTGGATGCCTTCGCGCTTGGCGAGTTCCTCCAGGTCGATGTAGGAGCGCCGCGTCGCCTTGTCGACGGTGAACTGCATTTTCCGATTGGTCTCGGTGGTGGCGCGGATGTCGATCAGCTCCAGCCCTTCCTTTACTTCCCATTCGTGCGCGCCGGCGATGCCGGGCGCTCCGGGGTAGTCGGCTTCGTTGATGACGCGCAGTGTCGATTCGACATTCATGGCCTGATCCTCCGTTCGACGCATCGGCATCAGAGTGTACCGGAGGCGCCGCGATCGGCCGCGCGAGAGTGTGCGAGAATTTTGCGACTGCCCCGGCCGGACGACCGGCCATCGCGGCAGCGAGACGCAGGAGGGCGAGGCATCATGGGACGGCGCGAAGATCTACGTTTGATCACCGGGCAGGGGCGTTACACCGCGGACTGGAGTCTGCCCGATCAATGCCATGCGGTATTCGTGCGCTCCGACCGGCCGCATGCCGACATCGTGCGCATCGATGCGTTGCAGGCGTTGGCGCTGCCCGGCGTCCTGGCCGTGTACACCGGGGAAGACACGAAAGAGGAAGACTTCAAGTCCTTGCCCAACGTCGTGAGCTATCCCGGCAAGGACGGGCGGCCAATGTCGAAGCCGTTCCATCCGGTGCTCGCGATCGGGCGGGTACGTTATGTCGGCGAGCCGATTGCGATCGTGGTCGCCAGCACGGCGGCGATCGCGGAAGACGCGCGCGATCTCATCGAGATCGAGTATCGCGAGCGGCCGCCGGTCATCGGCTTCGACCCGGCGGTGCGCGAAGGCGCGGCGCAGCTGCACGACGAGATCCCGAACAATCTCGCGTTCGAATTCGAGTCGGGCGACGCGCAAGCGGTGGCGGACGCCTTCGCCCGCGCCCGCTATACGAGCAAGCTCACCGTGGACAGCCAGCGTCTGGTCGGCAACCCGATGGAGCCGCGCGCGTGCCTGGCTGCATACGACGCGAACAACGGCCGCTATACCGTGCACCTGCTGCTGCAGGGCGTGGGCGGCATGCGCGGGCAGCTTTCCTACGTGACGGGCCTGAACAACGACAAGCTCGTCCTGGTCGCGCAGGATGTCGGCGGAAGCTTCGGCGTGCGCGGCGCCGCCTACCCGGAGTACTTCGCGATCATGATGGCGGCGCGCAAGCTTGGCCATCCCGTCAAGTGGGTCGCTACGCGCGCCGAAACCTTCGTGAGCGATTTTCACGGCCGCGCCATCTCGCTCACCGGTGAGCTGGCCATCGATGCGGAACGCAAGTTTCTCGCCATCCGCTTCGACGACCGTGCCGATCTCGGCGCCTATGCGGCCGCGTTCGGCGCTTTGATCGCGACCAAGAATCTGACCGTGACGATGGGCGGCGTCTACGCCATTCCGCACATCTACGGACGCACCCGCCTGGCCTATACCAATGCCGTGCCGGTGTCGGCCTATCGCGGCGCCGGCCGGCCGGATATCGCCTATGCGATCGAGCGGCTGGTCGATTATGCGGCGCACGAGCATGGCTTCGATCCGATCGAGCTGCGGCGCAAGAACTTCATCGCACCTTCGGCGATGCCCTACCGGATGGCGAACGGCGGCGTCTACGACTCGGGCGATTTCGAAGGCGTCATGGAGGACGCCTTGGCGCGCGCCGACTGGGCGGGATTTCCGGCACGCCGCAGCCAGGCGTCCGCAGGGGGAAAGCTGCGCGGCATTGGCATCGCGACTTATCTCGAGGCCGGCGGCGGCGGCGCGGCGCCCAAGGACGAAGTGGCCGTCACCTTCGATGCCGATGGCGACATGACGCTTTATGCCGTCACCCAGTCGTCGGGGCAGGGCCACGAAACGACCTTTCCCGAAATCGTCGCGCGCATCCTCGGCGTCGACGCGAGCCGCATCCGCTTCCACCCGATGCCGCCACCGTCTGAGCTGGTCGGAAACGGCACCGGCGGATCGCGCGGCGTGCTCGGGACGGGGAGCGCGTTTCACGTGCTCGGCCACAAGCTGATCGAGCGCGCTCGGCCGCACGCCGGCGCAATCCTCGGCCGGCCGGAAAGCGAGCTGCACTATGCCGAGGGTGCCTTCCAAGCCGGCGATCGGTCGATCGGATTTCTCGACCTGGCTCGGCGCCTGGCCGGCGAGCAGCCGCATCCGCTCGATGCGACCGCCGAGGGCACGTTCGGCATGAGCTTTCCGAACGGCTGCCACATCGCCGAGGTGGAAGTCGATCCCGAGACGGGCGCGACCGAGGTCGTGCGCTATACCGCGGTGGACGACCTGGGCAACGTGATCAACCCGGTGCTGGTGGAAGGCCAGGTCCAGGGTGGCGTGATGCAAGGCGCCGGGCAGGTATTCGGCGAACATGCCCGCTACGACGAGGCGACCGGGCAATTGCTGGCGGGCAGCTTCATGGACTACGTCATGCCGCGTGCCGGCTGGATTGCCGACATGGTCGTGCACGATCATCCGGTACCCACACCCACCAACGCGCTCGGCGCCAAGGGCGTGGGCGAGTCCGGCTGCAGCGGCTCGCTGCCGGCGCTGACCAATGCGATGATGGACGCGTTGCGCCCGCTCGGGATCGCGCATCTCGACATGCCCTTCACGCCGGCGAAGGTGTGGACGGCGATTCACAGTGCGCGCAGCGCGAAGGCGGCCGCGCGCTAGTGTGGTAAATCGTAAAGTCGTCGTAATTCGTCATTCCCGCGCAAGCGGGAATCCAGAACGAGACTCCACCTGGACCCCCGCGTTCGCGGGGGTGACGAACTTCTGACTCAGGACACTAGAATCGTTGCTTCCGTTGCTGTCGCCAGGAGCCCCCATGGATTTCACCTTGCCCGAAGAGCTGCGCATGCTGCGCGATACGGTCGCGCGCTTCGTCAAGCAGGAAATGATTCCCCTGGAGAAGGAGGTCATTCGCCGCGAAGCGGAGCGCGGGCTCACGGACGCAGCGCTGATCGCGCCCGATGTCGAGCAGGAGCTCGAGCGCAAGGCCAAGGAGATCGGCCTCTACGGCATCGACGTGCCCGAGGAGTACGGCGGCCAGAACCTCGGCATGCTGGCCAAGGCGGTCGTGATCGAGGAGATGAAATACAGCATCACGCCGTTCATCCTGCCGCCCGACAGCCCCAACCTGTGGATGCTGCGCGAAACGTGCAAGGGCGATCAAATTCAGAAATACCTCATCCCTTACGCCAACGGCGAGAAGAAAGCCTCGATCGCGATCACCGAGCCGGCCGCCGGCTCCGATCCCGCCGGGATGAAGACGCGAGCCGAGTACAAGAACGGCAAATGGATCATCAACGGCCAGAAGATCTTCATCAGCGGCGCGCGCAAGGCCGACTTCATCATCGTCATGGCGGTGACCGATCCATCCAAAGGCTCGCGCGGCGGCATCACGGCGTTCCTGGTCGATCAGGGCACGCAAGGCCTTTCCATCCCGTCGGTGTTCAACACCGTGGGCGAGCACGCACCCTACGCGGTCTTCTTCGACAACGTGGAAGTAACGGACGACCAGGTGCTCGGCACGGTGGGAAACGGCTTCGGGCCGATGCAGAACCGGCTTGGCGTGCGCCGCATGGAGATCGCCTGCCGCGCCATGGGCTATTCGCGCCGCTGCCTCGATCTCATGATTCCGCAGGCGAACGAGCGCAAGACCTTCGGCGCGCTGCTCGCCGATCGCCAGGCGGTGCAATGGGCCATCGCCGACAGCTGGCAGGAAATGGAGATGGTGCGCTGGATCACCTGGCGGCTCGCCTGGAAGATGGACCAGGGCGACAAGAACTGGCGGCGCGAGGCGGCGATGGTCAAGCTGCAGGGCAGCGAGCTGATCGCGCGCGTGGTCGATCGCGCCATGCAGATGTTCGGCGGCATGGGCATGACCAAGGACATGCCGCTCGAATACATCTATCGCGCCTGCCGGCCGTTCCGGATCTACGAAGGACCGAGCGAGATCCATCGCTGGTTCATCGCGCGCGACCTGCTGCGCAACGGCCTGCCGGCCGACTGAGGCGCGCGAGCCGCTCGCGCGTTGGCCTCGCAGGCACGCCCGATGCTGCGCCAGGGCTCGTTCCCCACTTCAGGATTCGACATGTCGCGTCTTTTCACCGTATTGAATGCCCGCTCGCGGATGCGCGCGGCGACGTGCGCCTTGGCGGCGTTTTTTCTCTTCCTCGGCGTGTCGTGGAGCTCCCACGGCGTCGCAGCCGAGCCGGATCGAGCGCCGTACATCGAAGTGACGGGTGAAGCGGAGGTCAGGGTCTCGCCCGATACGGCCCAGCTCGCCTTCGGGGTCACGACGCGCGCCGACAATGCAGCCGCGGCCGCCCAGCAGAATGCGACTCGCATGGAGGCCGTGCTCGATGCGGTGCGCAAGGCGCTCGGCTCGGGCGCGCAGATCGGAACCGGTACGTATTCCCTGCGCGCCGAGCATAGCTCGCCGCGCGACGGCACGCCGGCGCGGGTGACGGGGTACACCGCATCCAATATCGTGCGCCTGGAAACGCGCGAGCTCGACCGCCTGGGAGAGCTCATCGACGTTGCGACCCAGGCGGGCGCCAACCAGGTGCAGCGCATCGGCTTCACGCTGAGCGATCCGGCGGCTGCGCGCCGAGGTGCATTGCGCGACGCCGTGGCCGATGCGCAGGCCGAAGCCGAGGCGATCGCGGCCGCGCTCGGTACGACGCTGGGCCCGGTTCAATCCGTGGTCGAGCAGGAGATGGGACCGATCCGGCCCTTCATGCAGGATGCCGTGATGGCGCGCGCCGAAGCCGCCGCGACGCCGATCGAGCCGGGAATGGTTTCGGTGCGCTCGCGCGTACTGGTGCGAATCCAGATCGCGCGCTGAGCAGCTGGCCGAGATAAAAAGCCGGCGCACTCAGGCGCCGGCTTCATGAAGACTACACTGCAGGGCGATCAGCCGATCTCGACCGGTACGAAGATGCGGGCGTTGTCACGCTGCACCAGGATGGGGAGCGTCTTGTCCGCGTCCTTTGTGGCGGAACGCAACTCTTCGACGCTCTTCACCGGCTTCTGGTTGACCGAGACGATGATGTCGCCCGGGCGGATACCCGCTTTCGCGGCCGCACCGGCCACCTGCTCGACCAGAACGCCGCCCTCGACGTGAGCCTGCTGCTGCTCTTGCGGGCTCAGCGGCCGCACGGCCACGCCGAGGCGAGCACCCGACAGGTCCTTCGCGTCGGCGGAGGCAACCTGTTGCGACGGCGCCTCGCCGATCACGACCGACAGCTCGCGCGGTTTGCCGTTGCGCCAGACTTCGAGCGTTGCGTTCGATCCCGGCTTCATCGCGGCGACGCGGCTGGAGAGATCGATCGAGCGCTGAATCGCGGCCCCATCGACCTTCAACACGACGTCCCCGGGCTTGACACCCGCCTTGTCGGCCGGGCTTCCGTCTTCCACGCTGCTTACCAGCGCGCCGTGCGCCCGGTCCATGCCGAACGAGTTCGCCAGGGATTGGTTCACCTCCTGGATGATGACGCCGAGGCGGCCGCGCGTGACCTTGCCGTACCGGACCAGTTGAGCCTTCACCTGCATGGCGGTATCGATCGGTATGGCGAACGACAGGCCCTGGTAGCCGCCGCTGCGAGTGTAGATCTGCGAGTTGATCCCGACGACTTCACCCTGGAGGTTGAACAGCGGACCGCCGGAGTTTCCGGGATTCACGGCGACATCGGTCTGGATGAACGGCACGTAAGTCCCGTCCGGGAGGGCACGGGCTTTCGCGCTCACGATGCCGGAAGTGACCGAATTCTCGAAGCCGTAAGGCGAGCCGATCGCGACCACCCACTCGCCCACGTCCAGAGTTTTCGGATCGCCCAGTTTGACGCTGGGCAGGTTCTCGGCATCGATCTTCAGCACTGCGATGTCGGTTTGCGCATCGACGCCGACCACCTTGGCCTTGAACTCGCGCCGGTCGGTGAGCTTGACCGTTACTTCGGATGCATCCTTGACCACATGGGCATTGGTCAGTATCGTCCCGTCGGGACTGATGATGAAGCCCGATCCTATGCCGTGCGAGGGTTGGGCGCCGTGCGGCATTTGCGGGATCTGGAAACGCCGGAAGAACTCATAGAACGGGTCGCCCGGGTTGACGCCGAAGTCAGGCATGTTGGGTATCGTGGCCCCAGCTTGCGCCCGCGCCTCGTGCGTGACGCTGATATTCACCACCGCCGGCCCGTAGCGCTCGACCAGCGTGGAGAAGTCCGGCAAGGCCGCCAGCGGAATCGAGCTCGCTTGAGTGCCGGTGGTCTCGACCGCGGCTTGCGAGGTCTCGACTGCGGCTTGCGCCGTGGCCGGCTCGTAGTATCGGATACCGCCGACGCCCAGTACGGTCACCAAACCCGCCGCGGCCAAGCTTCGTACGATCGGCTTCACTCTCATTTCGATCTCCTCAGTTCAGTGGACGCGCTTATTGCGCATGACCGCCATACTGAGGGACGAAGCTTAAGCGCCGCTTAAACCGGAAACACGACGCGCGCGGCAAGACCGACCCCGCCGGGGCCAGAATCCAGTTGCACGCGCGCCTGGTGGCGTTGCGCGATGCTGCGCACGATGGCGAGTCCGAGGCCGCTGCCCGGCTGGTCGGAATCCGTGCGCCGGTAGAAGCGGTCGAACACGCGCTCGCGCTCCTGCGGCGCGATGCCGGGCCCGTCGTCGCTTACCTCCAGCGTGATGCCGTCCGCGCCGCGGAAGGCCGATACGTCGACGCGGCCGCCGCGCGGGGTGTAGCGAAGCGCGTTGTCGACCAGATTCGAAAGGAGCGTGCCGAGCCCCTCGGGTTCGCCGCGCACGATGAGATCAGGGTCGCGGCGCGCCAGCCCGAGATCGATGCCTCGGTTCTCGGCCAGGACCGAATAGTCGCTCACGACGCGGGCGGCGATCTCGCCGAGCTCCACGTCGGTCATCGTTCGTTCACCGGAGCTCGGGTCTTCGCGCGCGAGCGTGAGGAGCTGCTGGACAAGGTGGGCCGCACGCTCGAGGCCCTGCTTCAGCGTGGCGAAGGCGGCCGCACGCTCGTCGGCCCCGGTCGCGCGTTCGGCGAGTTGCGCTTGCAGCCGCAGTGCCGTAAGCGGGGTCCTCAGCTCATGCGCGGCATCGGCGACGAGGTTGCGCTGCGATTCGAGCGCGTGGCCGAGCCGTGCCAGCAGGTCGTTGAGCGCCGCGATCAGCGGGCGCACTTCCTGCGGCGCGCTTCGCTCGGGCAGTGGCGGCAGCGAAGTCGCGCTGCGTGCCTTGACGGCGTTCGTCACCGTATCGAGCGGCTTCAGTGCACGCGTAACGGCGAGCCACAGCAGCCCGGCGAGCAGCGGCAGCGCGAGAAGAAACGGCGCCAGCGTGCGCCCGGCCGCATCCCTTGCCAGGCGGTTGCGCATCGGCAGCGGTTGGGCCACCTGCAGCGTGAGGCCGCGTTCGCGCAGCGCATAGGCGCGCCACGGCCCCTGCGGCGTCTCCAGGCTCGAATAGCCGGCCTGGGGGCGTAACGGGAGCTGCACGCCAGGCTGCGAGTAGTAGAGCAGGAAGCCGTCGTCGCTGGAGATCTGGATAGCGAAGTCCAGGCCTTCGGCCAGGGGCGGGATGTCGAGGGTGAAGGCGCCGCGCAGCGCCTGATCGCGCAGCGACAGCGCCATCTGCCGCAACTGGTAATCGAGCAGCTCGTCGACTTCCTGGCGTGCCTTGTAATACACGCCGAGCGCGGCGATGCACCCCGCCGCGAGCACCGCTGCGAGCATGCTGACGAGCAGCTGGCGGCGGATCGAGCTCACGTCTCGCGCGCAACGACGTAGCCGACCCCGCGCACCGTCTTGATGAAATCTGCGCTGAGCTTCCTGCGCAGCGTATGCACATAGACTTCGACTGCGTTGCTCTCGATCTCCTCGCCCCAGCCGTAGATGCGCTCTTCGAGCTGGGCGCGCGACAGGATCGCGCCGGGCCGCTCCACCAGCGCCTGCAGCAGCGCGAGCTCGCGCGCGGAAAGCGCCACTTCCTGGCCGCGCCAGGTTACGTGCCGGGTGGCCGGGTCGAGCGTGAGGCTGCGAATCCGGATCAGCGGATCGGCGCGGCCCGTGCGCCGGCGGTGCACCGCGCGGATGCGGGCAGCGAGCTCGTCCAGATCGAACGGCTTCACGATGTAGTCGTCAGCTCCGCTGTCGAGCCCGGCAATTCGATCCTGAACCTTGTCGCGTGCGGTGACGATGAGCACTGGCGTGTCGTTCCCCGATCGGCGGATGGACTTCAGAACTTCGTCGCCGCTCTTGCCGGGCAGGCCCAAGTCGAGCAACACGGCGTCGAAGGTATTGGCGGCGAGCGCCGCGGCTGCCGCCCGGCCATCGCGCACCCAGTCGACCGAGAAGCCGTCCTGGCGCAGGCCTTTCTGCGCACCCGCGCCGATCATCGGATCGTCTTCGACTAGCAGCACGCGCATGAAGTCGGCTCGGGTGGACACGGCGCCGAGTGTGCAGGCAGCCGCTTAAGGCGAGCTTAAGGCTCGCTCCAGGATCGCAGCAAGCCGGCTGCCCATTCCTCAGCGACTCGCTCGAGGTCTCGCGCGTCGTCAGCAGCCGCATCCGCCTCGACCATCAAACCGTGGACCTCAACCAGGTCGTGCAGCACGCGACCGAAACGGTCAAGTCTGAGGCGCACTCCCCGCCGCAAGACAGGCCAGGAAGTCTTGGCAGCGAGTTCATCGTGAAGCGCCGGAGAGATCGGCATTGCGCAAGTCGGCTCCGCGCAGCACCGCTCCCCGCAAATTCGTACGCTGAAGGTTGGCGCGGGCCAGATTGGCGTCGCGCAGCGTGGCGCCGCTCAAGTCGGCGCCCACAAATGACGCACCGCGACGGCGAAGCGCAGGTCGGCCGCGTTCGGCAATTTTTCCGGCCAGACTACTTAACACACACCGTGCCCGGCCCGGTTGCGAAAGTCTCATTGCAGCTGCAGACCGGTTTCTTTAACCACCTGGCGCCAGCGCGCGACTCCGCGGCCGTTCCATTTCAGCGGCCCAGCGTGACGACGACAAGCCCGATACAGAGCGACGCGATGCCGATCAACTCGATGCGCGTCAGCCGTTCGCGGAAGAACCGCCGCGAAATGATATAGGCAAAAAGTAGCTCCACCAACGCGAGCGTGCGCACGTGAGCGATCGGCTCGATCGCCATGGCGACGAACCAGGCTGCCGACGCGGCCGCGCCCGTGAACCCGACCAGGAGCGATTTGCGCCATGCCCGCATGACGGCGAGTACGGTATCCGGCGTGCGCCGTGCGATCCAGCCGCCGAGCAGCAACGTCTGGCTCACTTGCGCTACCACCAGCCCGAATGCCGCGGCCATCGGATAGGCGGCGTCCAGCGCCAGCGCGGCGCCGCGATAGCCCACCGAAGCGAAGCTGAAGCAGGTGCCGCAAGCCAGGCCGAGCAAGGCGACCCGGCTGGTCCACCCGCGCGCGAGCGCGCGTAGCGGATACTTGCGATCGATCGGCGACATCAGCAGCACGCCGAGCGTGCCGAACATGACGGCGATCAGGGAGGCGGGACCGAGCGGATCGCCGAGAAAGAGGAAGCCGAAGAACGCGACCTGCAGCGCCTCGGTCTTGGAGTAGGCGACGCCGAGCGTGAAGTTGCGCTCGTGCACCACCTGCAGCAGCAGCGCGGTGCCGCCGATCTGGCTGACCGCTCCGAGGAGAATCCAGCCCGCCAAGGGCCAGTTCGGAGCGGGCAGGGGAAAGCCGCCGAGCCCGTGCACCAGCGCGAGCCACGCTAAGGCGAACGGAATGCCGTACACGAAGCGCACCAGCGTGGCGCCGAGCGTGCCGAGCGTTGGCGTGAGGTGCTTCTGGGTTGCATTGCGGATCGTCTGGGCGAACGCAGCGAACAGCGTGACCGGAATCCACAGGTGCTCCGGGGGAACCAACGATGGTCTCGGCTCTTCTTTTCGATTCGCGCGCGCAAAGCGCAAATCCCGTTGCAGTGTGCGCGGGCGTTTCCCGGCTCGAGGGCGCTAGAATAGCGGCTCGCATGCAGCGAGTCGCGAACGAGCGGCCGTGTTCCGCGCGGCTGCGATTGGCATGAAGGAGGCAAGGTGACCCGTGTAGAGCCAAGCGGCAAGATTCTCGGTGCCAGCGTGACCGGCATCGATCTGGCCCGGCCGCTGAGGGCGGACGATTTCGCGCTCATCCTGCGTTCGCTGGGTGCTTACGGCGTGCTGTGCTTCCCCGGCCAGCATCTGGACTCCGCGCAGCTGCGCGACTTCTCCGCGCGCTTCGGCCGCATCCAGCGCTCGGTCACCGGCAAGCTCGCCGATCCGCAGGTGCCCGAAGTCGGAATCCTGTCCAACATCGTCGAGAACGGACAGCCGCTCGGGCTCGCCGACGCGGGCCAGGACTGGCATACGGACATGTCGTACAACGAGACGGTCGGTTTCCTCAACGTGCTCTATGCCGTCAAGGTGCCGGTTCGCGACGGCAAGCCGCTCGGCGCAACGCTGTTCGCGAACATGCACGCGGCCTACGACGGCCTCGATCCCGATTTGAAGAGTCGGCTCGAAGGCATGACGGCGACCCACGACTTCAACAAGTTCTGGGAGAACATGCGCACGCGCCCGGGCAGCATTCGCCCGCCGCTCACGCCCGAGCAGCGCAGCACGCGTCCGCCGTCGGTGCATCCGGTCTTTCTCACCCATCCCATCACCGGCCGCCGAGTGCTCTACTGCAATCCCGGCTATGCGATCCGCATCAACGAGCTGGACGAGGCCGAGAGCGAGCGCGTGCTGGAGCGCCTGTTCGCGCACCAGCTGCAGGAAAAATTCCTCTACGCGCACTCCTGGACGGTCGGCGACGTGCTGGTCTGGGACCACGTCGGCACCTTGCACAACGCGATTCCGGACTACGGAGCGCACGAGCACCGGCTGATGAAGCGCTGCCAGGTGATGGCCGACCGGGTGTTCGAGCCGGACTTCCTGCCGCAAGCGCTGGCCGCGCACTGACACGGGACGAAGCGGCCGCACGGGCCGCGAGGGGGAGCGCACATGATCACACTGGTGCAGGCCGAGGCTGTCATCGATGCGATATTGAAGCGCGGGCGCGAGCTCGCCTGCCGGCCGCTCAGCGTGGTGGTGGTCGAGCCCGGAGCGAAGGTGAAGGCGTTCAAGAAGGAAGACGGCTCGGCCATGATGCGCTTCGAGATGGCCTTCGGCAAAGCTTATGCCGCGCTGGCCCTCGGCCGCTCATCGGATCTCGTACGCATACGCACGAAAGAACGTCCGCTCTTTATGAATTATCTTCTGCAGGCTTCGGGCGGTCAGATCTTCCCCGAAGGCGGCGGCATGCTGATCCGCGATACGCACGGCGACGTGATCGGCGCGGTCGGCGTGACCGGCGACAGGCAGGAGCGCGATCAGGAGCTGGCGGCGTTCGGCATACGCGCCGCGGGGCTTCGCACCGACGAGGATTGCGGCGATCTCGACGTTCCGGTACGGCTGGAAAACTGAACAGGAAGGGATGGGACCGGTTTCGTGTCGATGCCGGCATCATGCTGACGCCTGACGATTCGCAGTGCGACAAAGTTGTTCCCTCGTGGAAACGAGGGTCCAGGCGAAGGCGGTTTCTTGCTCTGGATTCCCGCCTGCGCGGGAATGACGACGCTAGCCCATGTGCAGGCCCCCGTTGAGCGAGAAGTCCGCCCCGGTGGCGAAGCCCGCTTCTTCCGAAGCGATCCAGGCAACGATCGAGGCGATCTCGCCCGGCTCGCCGAGACGCTTGACCGGAATCGTGCCGACGATCTTCTCCAGCACGTCGGGCCGTATCGAGCGCACCATTTCCGTGCCGATGTAGCCCGGCGAGACCGTGTTGACGGTCACGCCCTTGGTCGCGACCTCCTGCGCGAGCGCCATCGTGAAGCCATGAATGCCGGCCTTGGCGGTGGAGTAGTTGGTCTGGCCGAACTGACCCTTCTGGCCGTTCACCGACGAGATGTTGACGATGCGCCCCCAGCCGCGATCGAGCATGTCGTCGATCACCTGCTTGGTGACGTTGAAGAGGCTATTCAGGTTGGTGTTGATAACGCCTTCCCAATCGGCGCGCGTCATCTTGCGAAACAGCCCGTCGCGGGTGATGCCGGCATTGTTCACCAGCACGTCGATCGGCCCGTGTTCGGTCTTGACCACCTTGAACGCTTCGACGGTGGAATCCCATTCGCCGACGTTGCCGACCGACACAAGGAAGGTGTAGCCGGCGGCTTTCTGTTCGTCGAGCCATTTGCGGTGGTCGCGTGTCGGGCCGCAACCCGCGATCACCTTGAATCCGTCCCGATGCAGGCGCTGGCAGATCGCCGTGCCAATTCCGCCCATCCCGCCCGTCACGTATGCCAGTCGTTGTGCCATCGTCGTCTCCGTCGATTCGCGCCGCCCGCCCGCTGTGGTTCGTCTCTTGCAAGCATTCGCCGCCAGCCGCGTCGTTGGCCTATCGTAGACGATTCAGCCGCGCGCGCAAGCGGCCACGACCGAGCCCGGGCGGCCGTGGCGGCGATCATCGGGTCGATGCGCACGGGGCGGGGAATGTTGTCGAGAAACCGGTTGCCGAGGTCCTGCAAGCCGCGCATCGATCTTGCCCGCGATGTGCTTGCGCACGCTGGCGGCGATGCAGATGCCGCGCGCTGGCGCGGGTGCAGATGCCGCGCGCTGGCGCGGGTGCAGATGCCGCGCGCTGGCGCGGGGGCGGGGCTCTAGGCTAAGATAGTGGTCGCATCGCCTGGCTGTCGACGACATCACGATTCCACGATTCCGGTGGAAGTTTCCGCTGCGGCGGGCGGCGCCAACGCCCCTGTGGCGCTCGAACGATCCGGATGATCCCCGAACTCGGCCACTTCGCCCTGATTCTGGCGGCTGTCGTTGCCATGCTGCAAGGCACGCTGCCCTTCGTCGGCGCCGCCCGCGGCGATGTCGGGCTCATGTCGCTCTCGCGCGTCGCCGCCTGCGTTCAGGCCATCCTGATCGCCTTTGCCTTCGGCTGTCTCGCGGCCGCTTTCCTCGGTAACGATTTCTCGGTGCTGTACGTCGCGTCCAACTCCAACAGCCGCCTGCCCGAGATCTACCGTTTCACCGCCGTCTGGGGCGGGCACGAAGGCTCGATGCTGCTGTGGATGCTGATGCTCGGCGGCTGGTCGGCGGCCGTGGCCTTGTTCTCGCGCCATCTGCCGCTCACGATGGTCGCCCGCGTCCTCGGCGTGCTGGGCCTGGTGAGCCTGGGCTTCCACCTGTTCCTGCTGCTCACGTCCAATCCGTTCGAGCGCCTGCTGCCGATGCCCGCGGACGGCCGCGACCTGAACCCGCTGCTGCAGGATCCGGGGATGATCATCCATCCGCCGATGCTTTACATGGGCTATGTCGGCTTCTCGGTCGTGTTCGCGTTCGCGATTGCCGCGCTGCTCGGTGGCAAGCTCGACGCGACCTGGGCGCGCTGGTCGCGGCCCTGGACCACGGTCGCCTGGATGTTCCTCACGCTCGGCATCGCGCTCGGCAGCGCCTGGGCCTACTACGAGCTCGGCTGGGGCGGGTGGTGGTTCTGGGATCCGGTCGAGAACGCCTCCTTCATGCCGTGGCTGGTGGGCACGGCGCTGATCCATTCGCTGGCCGTGACCGAGAAGCGCGGCGCCTTCAAGGCGTGGACGGTGCTGCTCGCGATCCTCGCCTTTTCCATGAGCCTGCTCGGTACCTTCCTGGTGCGCTCGGGCGTGCTCACCTCGGTGCACGCGTTCGCGACCGATCCGCGCCGCGGCGTTTTCATCCTTGCGTTCCTGGTGCTGGTGATCGGCGGCTCGCTCGCGCTGTTCGCCGTCCGCGCGCCGAAAGTCGGGCTCGGCGGATCATTCGAGCCGGTGTCGCGCGAATCGATGCTGCTCGGAAACAACGTTCTGCTGATGGTGGCGGCGGCCTCGGTGCTGCTCGGTACGCTCTACCCGCTGGTGCTGGACGCGCTCGGCATGGGCAAGATTTCGGTCGGCCCGCCGTACTTCGAGACCGTGTTCGCACCATTGATGACGCCGGTCGTCTTTCTCATGGGTGTCGGCGCGATGACGCGCTGGAAGAGCGCATCGGTGAGCGATCTCACGCGGCGGCTGCGCTGGGCGGTTGCGGTGAGCGTCGTGACGGCCGTCGTCATGCCGCTGGCGATGGGCGCGTGGTCGCCGGGGGTTGCGTTCGGCATGTTGCTCGCCGCCTGGGTGTTGAGCGCGACGGCGGCGAATCTGGTCGAGCGCATGCGAGCGCGCGCCGCGCAATCGCGCGGCTGGTGGCCGCGACTGCGCGAGCTGCCGGGCGCCTACATCGGCATGCTGCTCGCGCACGCGGGCGTGGGCGTGTTCATCGTGGGCGTGACCCTCGTCAATGGCTACGAGAGCGAGAAGGACGTGCGCATGACGATCGGGAGCACGATGGAGCTCGGCGGCTACGCGTTCCGTCTGGCGGCGGTCGAGGACGTGCAAGGCCCCAACTACGAGGCCGCGCGCGGGCGCATCGAGGCCATGCGCAATGGGCGCGTGCAGAGCGTGCTGCATCCGGAGAAGCGCTTCTACCCGGTACAGAAGCAGACGCTGACCGAGGCCGCCATCGACAGCGGCTTGTTCGGCGACATCTATGTCGCGCTCGGCGAGCAGGTAGCCGGCGACGCCTGGACCGTTCGCGTGCATCTGAAGCCGTTCGTCGACTGGATCTGGGCCGGATGCGTGCTGATGGCGCTCGGCGGCCTGATCGCCGTATGCGACCGGCGTTACCGGCGCTTCAAGCGTCCAGCGTCCGAGCGCGTGCCCGGCACGATGGAGCCGGCGCGCGAACTGCCCGTAACGGGCGCGGCACGGAGCGCGCAAGGATGACCGGGGTCAGACCACGTTTTTCCGCAAACAGGGTCAAAAATGGGGACGCACACAATTTCCTCGGCTACCTGGCCGAAATTGTGTGCGTCCCCATTTTCCTTGGAAAAACGTGGTCTGTCTCCATTTTGTTGCTGCTTGCTTTGATGGTGGCGCCGATGGGGCATGCGGCCGAGGGCACGGCCCCGGCAACGGATCCGCAGCTCGAAGCCCAGGTCCAGCGCGTGGCCTCGGAGCTGCGCTGCCTGGTGTGCCAGAACCAGACCATCGCCGACTCCAATGCCGAGCTGGCTCAGGATCTGCGCGGGCAGGTGCGCGCGATGTTCGCAAGCGGCAAGTCGGAGGCGGAGGTGCGCGACTTCATGGTCGCGCGCTACGGCGACTTCATCCTCTACCGGCCGCCATTCAAGGCAACCACCCTGCTGCTCTGGATCGGGCCGTTCGTGCTCCTGCTCGCGGGAATATGGGGATTGCGGCGCATCGCTATCAATCGCCGGCGCATCGTCGGCGAGGCGAGCCTCAGCCCCGACGAGCAGGCGCGGTTGCGCCGAATCATGGCCGGTGCGGAGAACGAGGCGCGGTGAGCACATTCTGGGTCGTCGCCGCGGCCTTGACGCTGGCGGTGATGGGCGTGCTGGCCGTTCCGCTGCTGCGGCGCGCCGCAGCAGCGCCCGAGGTGGACCAGGATCGATCGAACGTCGCACTGTTCGAAGATCAGCTGACCGAGCTCGAGCGCGACCGCGATCAGGGGGTGCTGTCGGGAGCGCAGTTCGAGCAGGCGCGGACCGAGCTCGGCCGACGCCTGCTGGCCGACGTCGATCGCGACCGGAAAGGACCCGCAGCCCCCACCGCACCGGCCGGCGCATGGCGTTTCGCGGCGCTCGCCTGTGTGCCGATCGCCGCGGTCGCCGCCTACCTCGTGCTCGGGATGCCGCAAGCGATCGATCCCGCGCTTCTGAGCGCGAAGGGCGGCGCCGGGGAACAAGCGGCCAGGCTCGACGTGCTTATGCAGCGCCTGGTGCAGCGCCTGGAGGCCAATCCCGACGATGCCGAGGCCTCGGTCCTGCTCGCGCGCTCGCTGCAGCTGCTGGGGCGTGCGCCCGAGGCCGCGAAAGCATTCGCGCGGGCGATCGAGCTGGTTCCGGATTCGCCGCAGCTGTACGCAGACTATGCCGATGTCCTGGTCGGCTCGGCCGACGGCACCTGGACGCCGGCTGCCTCCGCGGCGGTGGCGAAGGCGCTCGCGCTCGACCCCTCGAACCCCAAGGCGTTGTGGCTTGCCGGCACCGAGGCCTACATGCGCAACGACTTCCGCACGGCGCTGGCTTACTGGGAGAAGCTCGCGCCGATGACCGAGCCCGGATCGGAAGTGGCTCGCATCGTCCAGCAGAACATCGAGGACGTGCGTGCGCGCGTTGCGCCCGACCCGGCCGGTGCGCCGGCGCGCACCGAGGCGGCGCGTGCCGAGGTGGCGGCCAAGCCTGACGAGAAAGCGACGCCGGTTGCCGCGAGCGCGGTATCCGGCACCGTGGTCCTGGACTCGACGCTTGCCGGAGAAACGAAACCGACCGATACGGTATTCGTGTTCGCGCGTGCCGCCGCGGGGCCGAAGATGCCGCTTGCCATTCGCCGCATCCGGGTCGAGGACCTGCCCTACCGGTTTGCGCTCGACGACGCGGCCGCCATGGCGCCCGGCATGACCATCTCGGCCTTTCCGCAAGTCGTGATCGGCGCGCGCGTATCGCGCAGCGGCGAGGCTAGCCCCAAGCCGGGCGATCTCGAAGGCTACAGCCAGCCGGTGAAGCCCGGGACCGACGGCGTTGCGGTTCGCATCGATGCCCGCGTCCGTTGAAGCGAGCGCCGGGGCCGGGCTCGAGGTGCGCGGCATGCGCTGCGAGCGCGGCGGGCGGACGCTGTTCGATGCGCTCGACTTCGACGTGCCGGCGGCCAGCGCACTGACCGTCGTCGGACCGAACGGCAGCGGCAAGACCACCTTGCTGCGGGCGCTGGCGGGTTTGACCGAAACGAGCATGCGGCGCATCGCGTGGAAGCACGAACCGGTTGCGATTCGAAGCGCCGCCTGGCGCTCGCAGCTCGCCTATATCGGTCACAAGCCGGGCCACAAGGACGAGCTCAGCGTCGGCGAGAATCTGGAGCTCGCGTGTGCGCTGGAAGGCGGGCTGGCGACGGCAGCCGATCGCCGTCGCGTGCTGGGCGAGGTGGGCTTGGCAGCGCGCGGCGATTTGCCGGTGAAGCGTCTGTCGCAGGGACAGAAGCAGCGTCTTGCGCTCGCACGCCTGGCGCTTTCGATGCGCGCACTATGGCTGCTCGACGAGCCCGCGGGGGCGCTCGACGTGGACGCGCGCGCCTTGCTCGGCGCGATTCTGGGGCGCCATCTCGCCCGCCGTGGCGTGGCGGTGATCGCCACGCACGATCCGATCGACCTGGCGGGCGCTTGCACCACGCAACTGCGCCTCGGTGCCCGGGACGTGCGCGCGCTGGCGACGGCGCACGCGCAGGACGCAGCGATCACGGCAGGGCAGGTCGATGCCTGCTGAGGCATCCGGCGCGGGTGTGTGGGCGGGTTTCGCCTGGGGATTGCGCCGCGACTTGCGCCTCGCGGTGCGCTCGATCGCCGAGGTCCTGGTGGTGCTCGGCTTTTTCTTCGTCGTCGTGACGCTGTTTCCCCTCGGCGTCGGTCCGGATCCGCAGATCCTGCAGCTGATCGGGGCCGGCGTCGTCTGGGTGTGCGCGATGCTCGCCTGCCTCATGTCGCTGACGCGGCTGTTCGCGGCCGACTTTGCCGACGGGACGCTGGAGCAGATGCTGCTCGCCGAAATGCCGTTCGGCGCGATCGTATGCGGTAAGATCGGCGCCCATTGGCTCGTCACCGGCGGGCCGCTGATGCTGTGCACGCCGCTGGTGGGCGTGCAGTTCGGTCTCGACGCGGCCGAGGTGGGGGTCCTGCTGCTCACGCTCGCGCTCGGCACGCCGGTGCTGAGCCTGATCGGCGCCATCATGGGCGCGCTGACGCTGGGCTTGCGCGGCGGCGGCGCGCTGCTGGCGCTGCTGCTCCTGCCGCTGTACGTGCCGGTGCTGATTTTCGGCGTGGGAGCGGTCGATTCGTATTCCGCCGGGCTGGGCATCGAGGGCCACCTGTCGATCCTGGGTGCGGAATTGATCGTCGCGCTGGTGGGCGCCCCGCTCGCCACCGCCGCCGCCGTGCGCATTGCGATCGACTAGCGAGCCTTGACCAATGACGGACACGTTCCCGCCCTCACGCCCAACCCCTCCCTTGCAGGGCGCGCATCGGCATGCAGGCCGATGCCGTTCGGCCGGCGCGGACCATGGTCCGAGAATTCCCGGCCTCACCCCGGAGGGAGAGGGGAGCGGCCAGCGTCGGGCGGCTTGTCAGCCACTTGCCGGATAGTCAGTTCGATGGCCTGGATCTACCGCTACGCTTCTCCCGCCGCCTTCTACCCGGTGGCCGGCATGCTGGCGCCCTGGTTCATGGCGGCCGCGGCGCTGCTCGCGGCTTTGGGCATGTACATCGGCCTGTTCGCAGCGCCGACCGATTTCCAGCAGGGCGATGCGTATCGCATCATCTACGTGCACGTGCCGGCGGCGTGGATGTCGATGCTGATCTACGTCGTGATGGCGTTCTATGCCGTGCTGTACTTCACTTTCAACACGCGCCTGTCGGCGATGATGATGAACGCCCTGGCGCCCACGGGGGCGATGTTCACCTTCCTCGCGCTATGGACCGGCGCGCTTTGGGGCCGTCCCACCTGGGGAACCTACTGGGTGTGGGATGCGCGGCTCACCTCGGAGCTGATCCTGCTGTTCCTGTATCTCGGTTTCATGGCGCTGCACGCGGCCATCGAAGACGCGCGCCGCGCCGACAGGGCCGCGGCGCTGGTGGCGATCGTGGGCGTGGTGAACGTGCCGATCATCTATTTTTCGGTGCAGTGGTGGAACACTTTGCACCAGGGAGCGTCTGTCAGTGTGACGGCTTCGCCCACGATGGCGAGCATCATGCTGGCCGGGATGCTGGTGATGGGTCTGGCGGCGTGGATGTACGCGATCGGCGCGGCGCTCATGCGCGTGCAGTCGATCATCGTCGAGCGTGAGGCCGGAGCCGATTGGCTCGGCCGCTATCTGAAAGGTGCAAAGGCATGATGGAATGGCTGGCGATGGGCGGCTATGCAGGCTACGTGTGGGGTTCCTACGCCGTCTGCGTGGCCGCGATCGCGATCGAGCTATGGCGTTTGAGCGCACGCCGGCGCGGCGCGCTTCGATCCGCCCGGGTGGAAGCGGGAGCAGGCGTTGCAGATTAGAGCGCGCCATCGCAGGCTCGCCTGGATCGCCGGCGGCATATTGCTGCTCGGCATCGCCGCGGCGCTGGTGCTGAATGCCTTTCGCAGCAATCTCGTGTTCTTCTATACGCCCAGCCAGGTGTTCGCCGACGAGGCGCCCAAAGGCCGCAATTTCCGCATCGGTGGCCTGGTGGAGCCGGGGAGCCTCACGCGAGCCGGTGGCGGCGTCGCGGTCCAATTCAAGGTCACGGACAACGCGCGTACGGTGCCGGTCGTGTACAACGGCATCCTGCCGGATCTTTTCAAGGAAGGCAAAGGCGTGGTGGCGCAGGGCGAGCTGCGCGCCGACGGCGTGTTCGTCGCCTCGCAGGTTCTGGCCAAGCACGACGAGAACTACATGCCGCCGGAAGCCGAGGAGGCGTTGCGCAAGGCCGGCCACCCGGTGCGCCCGCCGGAACAATTCGTCGACAAGGCGCGTGCGAGCGTGCAGAAGTAAGGAATGAAAGCGCTTCGATTTCTCCTGCCGCTCGCGATCTTCCTCGTGATCGCGTTCTTTCTCTGGCGCGGACTTGCGCTCAATCCGCGCGAGGTGCCTTCGCCGCTCATCGGCAAGCCGGTGCCGGCGTTCAGCGTGCCGCTGCTCGGCGATCCTTCGAAGACGCTGAGCTCTGCGGAGCTGCGCGGCAAGGTCTACCTGCTCAACGTGTGGGGCTCGTGGTGCGTGTCGTGCCGCGACGAGCACCCGGTGCTGGTCGAATACGCCAAGCGCGGTACGATTCCGCTCTATGGCCTGAACTGGAAGGACAAGCGCGACGATGCGATCGCGTGGCTCGAGCGCTTCGGCGATCCGTATGTCGAAAGCGGCGTGGATCGCGATGGGCGGGTGGCGATCGATTTCGGCGTGTACGGCGCGCCGGAAACGTACCTGGTCGATCGCGATGGCATCATCCGCTTCAAGCAGACCGGGCCGCTCACCTGGAAAGTGATCGAAGAGCGCATCGCGCCGCTCGCGGCCAAGCTGTGAGCGAGGCGATTATTGATCGTTCCGTATTGGACGACAGTCCAATACGGACGCGACGCTCCCCTCTCCCCCCGGGGTGAGGCCGGGAATTCGCGGACCATGGTCCGCGCCGGCCGAACGGCATCGGCCTGCATGCCGATGCGCGCCCTGCAAGGGAGGGGTTGGGGGTGAGGGACGAGCGTGACATGAAATGGGAAACGCTCGATAGGGCGGTGTACGGTACCAACCAACATCCGCCGGGAGCGAGGCGGGGAGGAGGAAACATGCGGCGAGTCGTCGGGGTGAATCTGGGTATTGCAATGTGTCTGGCGGCGTGTGGCGCACTTGCACAGAATTTTCCGGTGAAGCCCGTTCGGATCGTCTCGCCGTATCCTCCCGGGGGCGGCAACGATACGCTCGCGCGCACGTTGGCCGCCAAGCTCACGGAGAACCTGGGCCAGCAGGTGATCGTGGACAACCGCCCCGGCGCCAATACCATCATCGGCACCGAGTACGCGGCGCGTTCGGCACCGGACGGCTACACGATGGTGCTGGTGCCGAACGTGCTCGCGATCAATCCTTACCTCTATCCGAAGATCCCCTACGACGCGGTGAAGGATTTCGCGCCGATCACCCTGGTCGGCATTTCGCCTCTGGTGGTGGCGCTGCATCCTTCGGTTCCGGTCAAGGACATGCGCGGATTGCTCGCGCTCGCCCGCTCGCGTCCCGGGCAGGTGCAATACGGCTCCTCGGGCATCGGTTCGGTCGGACACGTCGGCGTGTCGCTGCTGCAGAGCATGACGGACGTGAAGCTGCAGCACATTCCCTACAAGGGCACCGCGCCGATGCTGGTCGATGTCATAAACGGCCAGCTTGCGTTCACCTTCGGTTCCGCACTGGGCACGATGCCGCACGTGAAGAACGGAAGGCTGCGCGCGATCGCGGTCACCTCGGCCAAGCGCTCGCCGGCGCTGCCCGATCTGCCCACCATCGCCGAATCGGGTGTGCCCGGCTACGAGCTCATCCTCTGGTACGGCCTGATCGCGCCGGCGGGCGTGCCGGCCGATATCGTCAGCCGCCTCAATGGCGAGATCGGAAACGTGCTGCGCGACCCGGACATCCGTACCAAGCTCGCGAACCAGGGCGTGGAGGCGAGGCCGAGCACGCCGCAGGAGTTCACCGAGCTGATTCGCGCGGAGCTGAAGAAATTTGCCAAGGTGGTCAAGCAGACCGGCGCCAAGGTGGAGTAGCGACTGCCGGCAAACCGGCTGGCAAGCAATTACGTAAAGGAGGATCGGTTCCATGACGTTTTCGAAAACCTCGCCGTTCGCGCGCTGCGTGCGCGCGGCAGCCGGCATCGCGTTGGGCGCGATCGGCGTCGGCGCAACCCATCCGTCATTCTCGGCCGAGAGCTATCCGAGCCGGCCGGTGCGGCTGATCGTGCCCTACGCAGCGGGCGGCAACGCCGACATCGTCGGGCGCATCGTCGCCGAAGGACTCACCAAGCGCCTCGGCCAGCAGGTCGTGGTCGATAACCGGTCGGGCGCAGCGAGCATCATCGGTACCCAGTTGGCGGCGAACGCGCCCGCCGATGGCTACACGTTACTGCTGGTCGCGAACACGTTCGCGGTCAATCCGAGCCTCGCGCCGAAGCTGCCGTACGACACGTTGAAGGATCTCGTCCCCATCTCGCTCGTGGGACAGACGCCGCAGGTGCTGGTGGTCACGCCCTCGCTGCCGGTCAATTCGGTCAAGGAGTTCATCGCTTACGCCAAGTCGAAACCGAATGTGCTCAATTACGGCTCGACGGGTATCGGCTCGACCGCGAACATGGCCGGTGCGCTTCTGAACTCGATGGCGGGCATCCAGCTCGTGCACGTGCCGTACAAGGGCACCGCGCAAAGCCTCATCGACGTGATCGCCGGCCACTTGCACGTCGCGATTCCGAGCATGACTTCCTCCATCGCGCACATTCGCGCCGGCAAGATCAAGGCGCTGGGGCTCACCAGCAGCAAGCGCTCGGCGCAGCTGCCCGATGTGCCGACCGTTGCCGAGGCCGGCGTGCCCGGGTATCAGGCGGTTATCTGGAACGGCGTGCTGGCGCCTGCGGGGACGCCGAAGCCCGTGCTCGATCGGCTGAGCCGAGAGCTGGCGGCCGCGATGCGCTCGCCCGAAGCCAGCGCGCGCTACGGCTCGATGGGGGCGGAAACGATCGGCAGCACGCCGGAGGAGTTCGCCCGCTTCCTGCGCTCGGAGATCGAGCAGTATGCGCAAGTCATCAAGGAAGCCGGATTGAAGGCCGAGCTCGCGCGCTGAAGCCGCGGTGGCGCTCGTGCGTAGAGGCTGCCCGGCCTTGTAGTTCTTTGCGTGCGCGGCGGGTTGCTATGACGCGCTACGAGTTTGTTTGGGCCAGTGCGGTCATTCGGCAGCACGGCTCATGTTTCGAGGAGGAGAATCGATTTTGCATGTCATCAGACGTTGGATATTGCCGGTCGTCGCTGCAGCAGCCGCATGCTCTGCTCCGGCATTCGCACAGAAGTACCCCGAAAAGCCGATCCGCCTGATCGTTCCTTATCCACCGGGCGGCAACATCGACATCACTGCGCGCACGATCTCGCCGGGCTTGTCCGGGATGCTGGGCACATCGGTCGTGGTCGACAACCGCGCCGGCGCGTCCGGCACGATCGGCGTCGACCTGGTCGCGAAGTCGCCACCCGACGGCTATACGCTGGTGGTCGGATCCACCGGCACGATCACCGGCGCACCGAGCGTCGTTCCGAGGCTGCCGTACGATCCGATCCGCGACCTGGTGGGGATCAGCACGATCACCGATGTGCCTCTCGTGATCGTGGTGCATCCGGCAATGCGGGCGCGCAACATGAAAGAGCTGGTGGCACTCGCTAAGCGCAAGCCCGGTTCGATGACGTTCGGATCGGCGGGTCCGGGCACCACGAATCATCTTGCCGGAGAATTGTTCCAGATCGCGACCGGCGTGAAATTCACCCATATCCCCTACAAAGGCAGCGGGCCGGCGCTGATCGAGCTCATGGGCGGGCAGATTGACGTCGTCTTCGATCAACTGACGGCTTCGATCGGTTACATCCGCGGCGGCAAGCTCCGGGCCATCGGCGTGACTGCGCCGAAGAGCTCGGCCCAGGTGCCCGATGTACCGACGCTCGCCGAGCAGGGGTGCAAGGGCTGCGAAGCGAGCACGTTCACTGGGCTCTTTGCGGTGACGGGCACACCGAAGGCGATCATCGATCGGCTGGCCTCGGCCACAGCCAAGGTGGTCGCATCGAAGCCGGTAGAGGAGCGTTTCGCGAGCCTCGGCGCCGAGGCCAAGAGCAGCACGCCGGACTACCTGGCGCGTTTCGTTCGCGACGACATCGCGCGCTGGCGGCGGGTGGTGAAGGAGGCGGGGATCAAGCTGGAGTGACGCGTGAAGCGCTGCAGACGTGGTGTGCCCGGCTCGGACCACCCCGTCCGCGCGCTGCGCGTCCAGCCCCTCCTTGCCAGGAGGGGAAATCGTCAGCGTCAACGCGCGCTTATGCGGAGCATGGCGCAACTCCGCGATCAGAACCCTTGCTCATCCAAGTCGGCTCGCGGCGCTCTGTCGCCCAGATTCCTGGCCCAACTTCCACTGTGGAGGTTGGGCTAGCCGACGACGCCGATGTTCCAGGGCACGAACTCGTGGTCGCCGAGCCCCAGCTCCTCGCTCTTGCTCTTCTCGCCGGAACAGATCCGGAGCGTGTGCTCGAAGATTTTCTCGCCCATCGCCTTGACGGTGGCGGTGCCGTCCAGGATCTCGCCGCAGTTGATGTCCATGTCTTCGGTCAGCCGCTTGTACATGGGCGTATTGGTGGCGAGCTTGATCGAGGGTACGGGCTTGGCGCCGAAGCATGAGCCGCGTCCGGTCGTGAACAGAATGACGTTGGCGCCGCCTGCGATCTGCCCCGTGGCCGAGCACGGATCGAAGCCGGGCGTATCCATGAACACGAATCCCTTCTGCAGCACCGGCTCGGCGTAGCGGTAAACCTCCATGAGCGGACCGGTGCCGCCTTTCATGGAGGAGCCGAGCGATTTTTCCAGGATGTTCGCCAAGCCCCCGTGCTGGTTGCCGGGGCTCACCACGCCGTTGATCTGGCAGTCGCGCCCGACCGTGTACACGTCCTTCCACCAGCGGATGCGCTCGACCAGTTTTTCGCCCACCTCGCGCGAGCGTGCCC
>WHTS01000016.1:0-14314 GCA_009377585.1 Betaproteobacteria bacterium | reverse complement strand
GCCCAGTCCCACCACGAGGGCAGCCGCCATGTTGGCGTGCAGCGCATATCCGGCCGTGGTCCGGCGCAGCAGATCCATCGGCTCGCCGGTCATCTCCATGCCGCAGCCCAGGCCGTGCGCGAATGCAACCACGCCGTCGACGTTGGGGTATTCGGCGAGCCGCTCGGGCGTGAACCACGCGGCGATCCGGTGCACGACCGTTGCCGAGCAATTCACCGTGGCAATGATGCCGACATAGTTGCGCGTGGCGATCTGGCCGTTGGCACGCACGATGCCCATGAAAGTGGCGCGCTCGTACTCGGGCAACAGCGTCACCGGCTGGTAGTCCTGGGCATGGGCATAGTCGCGATCGAACTCGCGAAACTCCATGTTGTGCGAGTGGACCAGCGTGCCTGCCGCAATGTCGGATGCGGCAAAACCGATGACGACGTTGTACTTGCGGATCGGCTCGCCTGTGACGATGTTGCGGGCGGCAACCTTGAATCCCGCACTCACCTGGCTGCGGCAGGTCAGTCCTTCGGGCTCGAGCCGCGCGCCGATGCCCAGGTCGGAGCGGGCTACGACGACGTTGTCCTGCTCGTGCAGCCGGATGGTCGTGCCGGAAGCCGGCTTTTCGCGGATCTCGATCAGTGCCATGGACGCCTCGGGTTATCGCAATGGTGTCGCCCTCAGGTTCGGAGCGAACGACGCTGCGATTATCGCCCCGGCGAGCCGGCCTCGCCACAACGATGGGCGCTGCCGGGCCGGGGCTGTCCGAGACGGCTTAGGCCTCCGTCAGGTAGCCTGCGTCCTGCAGCTTGTGCTCGATCGCATCCACGATTCGGCCCGAGGTTACCCGATCGAACGCGTTGCCTTGCATGGTCACAACTACGATGCGACTCGAGCGTGTGTCCAGAGGCTTCAACTCGGCGCGGATCTGGCGCTGTGGCAAGGTACAGCGGATGACGACGTTGTCGTCGGTTTCGTAGAGATACGCGAGCACCGCATTCGACTCGGTCAGCGCTTCGAGTGCGCAACGACGCACCTCGGCGAGCGGCGCAGGCAGTGTGGTCATCCATTTGTAGGGCTCGCGCTCGCTGGTTGTCCCGCCGCCCGTACCGGCAACGCTCGCGGTCCAGTGTTTGGGAACCATCCGGGCTCCCGGATCGAATTGCTCGCGTCGTATGGGTTTCATGGCCGACTCGACTCCTGTGTGTACTCCGAAAGCGGCGAATTGCCCGCCGCCATGCGTTTCTGCTTGTCGCGCACGCTGCATGCCCGCACAGGTGTCGGCGTGCGGGCCGTTCTTGCGTCCAGTCGCGCCAATCCGGAGAGGAGTCGGTCGGTTTGTCCCCGTCACGTAAGGCACGCGCCGTGCAACGGGAGATCGGCGGAGGCGGCGGCAACGCATCGACGACCTCATCTGGAGATTGAAACCTGGGTAAAGGAGCGACCGATGAAGATACGCAATGCAGTGGCAGGACGCTGGGCCGCGTGGACGATCGCTGCGGCAAGCATGGGCCTCGCCGGAGCGCCGGCGCTCGCACAGGAAAGCATCCCGCAGCCGCAGCCCCAAGCGCCCTCGGTGGAGGAGTCCACCCAGGATCGCGCCGTCGCGGAACGGGTGCGCGATACGCTGTTGGGCGACCTGGCGATGGAGGGCATCCAGCTGCTCGTCAGCGTCGCGAACGGCACCGTGGAGCTCCTGGGCGTCGCACGCGACCAGGCGCAAGCCGAGCGCGCGGTCCAGCTTACCCGCGCGGTTCCGGGCGTTATCGATGTCGTGCACTACATCGAAGTGAACGGCGTACGGCCGACCGGCAACACGGTATGACGCATTGGCCGGACCTCGCCCGCGTGGTCGTCCGGCGATCGCGGCGCCCGGTTCGGGTAGCGCCGAGAAGAGTACGCTCGACCCGGGTAGCGTCGAGTCAAGGCTGCCGGTAACATCCGCCGGGAAGCCGCTGCGGGGCTGCCCGGTGTGCGAGGCGCGCAGTCTGTTGCGGCTTCACCATTCCCTGTCGAGGAGCCGCAAGTGAAACCGATTCGCACGGCGCTGTTCGTCCCTGCGGCCAACGGGCGCATCGTGGCCAAGGCGCTGGAGAGCGGGGCCGACGCCGTCATCCTGGACCTGGAGGATTCGGTTGCGCTGGCGGCGAAACCGCAGGCGCGAGCGCTGGCCGCGAAAACGATCGACGCGCTCGCTCTGAGCGGGCAGGCGCATCCACTGCTGATGGTGCGGGTGAACGCGCGCTCGACAGGAATGCTCGGGGAGGATTTGGCGGCCGTCGTTCGCCCCGGCCTGGATGTGATTCTCCTTCCCAAGGCCGAAAGCGCCGACGACATCGCCCAGACCGCCTCGTTGCTCGATCGAGACGAGGCCACGCACGCGATGCGGCCAGGGACGGTATCCATCGTGCCGATGATCGAGAGCGCGCTCGGCGTGGTGCGCTGTCTCGATATGTTGATTGCATCACCGCGCATCGCCGGAAGCTGCATCGGCAGCGCGCGCGACGGCGACCTCCAGACCGACCTTGGCTGCGGCTGGTCGGCGCAAGGCGTGGAGCTGCTTTATGCACGCGCCAAGGTGTTGCTCGAGACGCGCGCAGCCGGCAGCCACCTGCAGCCACTCGACGGCGTCTTCGGCGACCTGAACGACGAGGCCGGGCTGCTGGCCGATTCCCGGCTTTCCGCGCGCCTGGGCTACACCGGGCGCACCGTGATTCATCCCAAGCAGCTCGCTCCCGTGCGCGAGGCCTATGCGGTTCCCCAGGCCGAGGCCGACTACTATCGCGAGGTCGTACGCGAATTCGCGGCTGCGGAGCAATCGGGCATCGCCGCCATCACCGTCCGAGGGAAGCTCGTCGATTACGCCATGTACCAGCACGCCAAGCGCGTGCTCGCTCTGGCCGAGATGGACCGTCGGTAGCCGCCGATGGACTTTTCCTTCAGCGGGGAGCAGGAAGCGCTTCGGCATCATCTGGACGAGCTGCTCGATTCGGTCTGCCCCCCCGAATATGCCGAGCGCTGCGATCGGGAGGCGAAGGCGCCGCGCGAGGCCTACCAGGCGCTCGCCGAGCACGGCTGGTTCGGGCTCGTCATCCCGCGGGAATACGGCGGCAGCGGCGGCTCGCCGATCGAGCTCGCGATCCTGCTGGAGGAGGCAGGACGGCATTTCGAAGAGCTCGCGATGTGGGTCTTTCGCACGCTGACCTACGGCGGCTATGCGGTCGCCCTGCACGGCACGCGCGCGCAAAAGGAGTCGCTCCTTCCGCGTGTCGTGAAGGGCGAATTGTCGTTCTGCCTGGGCCTGACCGAGCCGCACTCGGGCTCGGATGCGGCCGCGCTCGGCACGCGCGCCACCCCCACCGAAGACGGCTACAGCATCAGCGGGCAGAAAGTGTTCACCTCGGGCATGGACATCAGCGACTATTGTCTGCTGGTGACGCGCACATCCTCCGGCGCGAGGAAGCAGCAGGGAATCACCAATTTCCTGGTCGAGACCTCGCTTCCCGGGATCGAGGTGCGCAGAATCGAGACGCTCGGCCAGCGCGCTATCGGCACCACCCAGGTGTTCTACTCGGATGTGCGCGTGCCGGCATCGGCCGTTCTCGGCACGGTGGACGAGGGCTGGGCGGCGGTCGATGCGTATCTGTGGTACGAACGGCTGTGCCTGTCCGCGGCCCGTACAGGCGCGGCGACGGCGGCGTTCGACTATGCGCTCGCCTACGCCAAGGAGCGAAAGCAGTTCGGCCGCGCCATCGGCTCGTTCCAGGCGATCTCGCACAAGCTCGCCGACATGAAGGTGATGCTGGATGTCGCGCGCATGCTGGTCTATCGCTTCGCCTGGCTCATGGCCGAAGGGAAGGCGACACGGCACGATGCCGCCGTGCTCAAGCTCCATACCGGCGAAGCGTACAAGACGATCTCGGATCTCGGCCTGCAGATCCTGGGCGGCTACGGCTACTGCATGGAATTTCCGATGCAGCGCTTTTTCCGCGATTCGCGCCTGGCCGTGATCGGCGGCGGCACCTCCGAGATCCAGCGCAACATCATCGCCCGCGGCTTGGGGCTGTAGGACGGCCATGAGTTTCGCGCTCGAAGGCGTACGGATACTCGAGCTGGGTCAGATCATCGCCGGCACCTACGGCGGGCAGGTGCTTTCGGACCTGGGCGCGGAAGTGATCAAGGTGGAATCGCCCGAAGGCGATCTGGGGCGCAATCCCTCGGTTGCGCCATACAAGGGATTGAGCGGGCTCTTTCTCACACTCAACCGCAACAAGAAGAGCATCGTGCTGAACTTGAAGTCGGAGGCGGGACGGCAGGTGTTCCATGACCTGGTGCGCGTGAGCGACGTGGTGGTCGACAATTTTCGCACCGGGGTGCTGGAGCGGCTCGGCATCGATCATCCGCGCCTGAGCGCCATCAACCCGCGCATCATCCAGTGCTCGATCACAGGGTTCGGCAGCGGCGCCTACAAGGACTATCCGGCGCTCGACATCATCATCCAGGCCATCAGCGGCCACATGGCGATCACCGGCGAGCCCGGCCGGCCGCCGGTGCGGGTCGGCATTCCCCTGGCCGACATGAGCGGCGGAATCTATGCGTGCAAAGGAATACTGGCTGCCTTGTACGCACGCGAACGCACCGGCCGCGGACAGCGCGTGGAGTTGTCGATGTTCGACTGCATGCTGAACCTGCTCGGTTACATCGGCACCATGTGGCTCTCCAGCGGCGAACTGCCGCAGCCGCCGGGTTCGGGCCACGACTACACGGTGCCGTGGCAGGCGTTCCGGGCGCGCGACGGCTACATCGTCGTGGCCACGCGCGAGGAATCGTTCTGGCGCAAGCTGTGCGAGGTGCTGGAATGTCCGCAGCTCGCGCTCGATCCGCGCTTCGCAGCCAACGCGGATCGATGCCGCAACCGGGAGGTTCTCGTGCCGCAGCTCGAGGCCATATTCGCCACGCGCGACGTGTCGGATTGGATGACGCGCATGCGGGCCGCGCAGTTGCCGGCCTCGCCCGTGAACCATCTCGATCGGGCGTTCGCCGAGCCGCCGGTCGCGGAGGATGCCATGATCCTGGAATACGACCATCCCGACGTGGGCCGCGTCCGCGTCCCGGGCAATCCGATCAGGATGTCCGACGCCCCGGCGACGCCGGCGCGGCCGGCGCCGCGCCTGGGCGAGCATACCGACCAGGTGCTGCGCGAGCTGCTCGGTCTGTCGGCAGAGGCGATAGCGCAACTACGCTCCCAAGGTGCGACGCGATGAATGCCATGACGATGCAAAAGGTGCGATCGAAAGCCGAGGCGCGCGCCGAGGCTTGCTCTGCGGCGCTTCGAACCGGCTTGCTGCTGGCGGCAGCGATCGTCGCGGGGGCGTGCGCGCAAACGCAAACGAAGCCAGGCGCGGCACCGCCGCCGGTGAACCTGTCGGGTTATTCGGCCGGCTTCAAGGCAGGTTTCAAGGATGGGTGCGATACCGCCCGCGGCGGCAAGCGGCGAGACGAGCTGCGTGCAGCCGTCGACAGCCAGTACGCGCAAGGTTGGCAGGACGGAAAGGCCATTTGCGGCAAACGCTGAAGCTCGATGCGTTGCGGGTGCGGAGCCAAACAGCTGCGACGGGCCTCGATACTCAGCATGACCCGCAGCAGCGAGCCTGGCTTCTTCCTCTCAGAAGAAGTCGTTCTTGGCCACCGCGCGGGTGAGCGCCATCAGCCCGAGCTGCATCTGCGTGCGCGCCACGTCGATCCAGCGCTGGTCGTAATCCAGATTGCCCTGCTCCAGGTAGGCGATCAGATCGCGGCACTCCTTGCCGAGGTGCTTCACCATGTTCATGTCGCCGATTTGCGCCGCGTTGAGCGGCTTATGGCCGGTGATCGGGCTTTCGTCCTTCTGCATCTCCACTCCTTTCACTGTGTGCACGTGCCCGCCTGGGGCGCGCCCCCCTCCCTGACAGCGAAGCGCAACGGCCGATCGTCACAGTAATGCGGCGGATCGTATCACGCTCGCTGCCGCGAACCCTACTGCGATACGAGCACGAATTGCGCCAGAATTCGCTCGCTGGGGTCGCGCTCCAGCTCACCGATGCGATCGCCATAGAGCTGCAGGTGGACGCGGGCACAGGCGGCCGGATCGGGACAGGGCGTACCCATGGCCTCGTCCACCGCCAGCCGCTCCAGCGTTTCCTGCTGCACGCGCTCGGCCGCAAGCTCGATGCGTTTGACCTCGGTGCGCAGCGCCGCCGTTGCGTCCGGATGGAATGCGCCCACTGGCGCCTTCAGCGCCCGCCGCACGTTACGCAGGGGAATGACGATGGCTTGGCGCCACGGCGTAGCCAATGCGTTGATGCGCTCGACATCGGCAGCCACCAGCAGGCGCCCACTGCGTGCCAGGTAGAGCAGGAACAGCAACACGTTCACGTCGACGCCACAGCCTTCCTGCAGCTCCAGACAGGCTCTAGCAACACCCGGCCTGGCGTAGAAGGCGAGGGAGAAGTCCCAGAACGCTGAAGCGGCCGGGCGCTCGGCAGACATGGCGTCGATTCGATTGCGCGCCGGCGCCTTCAGCGCAGCGGCCGGCTGCGCGCGGCACCGCTACGCCGCGGCGACAATTCCACCGCGGCGTCGGCTTCCTTCCAGCGCTTGACGACGTGGGCGTCGATGCCGAACAGGTCGAGCGCGCGTCCCACCGTTTGCGTGACGATGTCGTCCACCGATTGCGGGCGATGATAGAACCCGGGCACCGGCGGCATGACGATCGCGCCATTGCGAGTCGCCTGCGCCATCAGCTCGATGTGCCCGGCGTGCAAAGGCGTCTCGCGGAACAGCAGCACGACGCGCCGCCGCTCTTTCAGGCAGACGTCGGCGGCCCGCACCACCAGCTCGTCGTCGAAGCAGTTGGCCACGCCGCTCAACGTCTTCACCGAGCAGGGCGCGATCAGCATGCCTTCGGTCCGGTACGAGCCGCTGGAGATGGCAGCGCCGATATCCTTGTGGCTGTAGACATGATCGCCGAGCGCGCGCACCTGTTCGATCGAGTAGTCGGTCTCCTCGACAAGGGTGCGGGCCGCGGAGGGCGACAGGATCAGATGGGTTTCCAGCTCCGGCAGTGCGCGTACGATCTGGAGCGCACGCACTCCGTAGATCACTCCGGAGGCGCCGGTGACGGCGATGATCAGGCGCTTCATGGCGGTGCGGCTGCCCTATCGATGGTCCGGAAGGTGGCTGACAAGCCGCTTTCCGCACGCTCCCCTCTCCCTCCGGGAGAGGGGCTGGGGGTGAGGGAGAGCGAGCGCGCTGTAAGGCATTTACCGGAAGCTCGCCACAGCCGATCGCTTGCTGTACATCGTGCGAGAATCCTATCAGAATCAGCCGTGGAACGTCGCGACATGCATTGCGACAGCGGACAAGATGTTGCAGCATCTTCCAGGTCGGCAAAGAAACCGGCCGTCATAGGGTATCGGGACGAGCGACAAGCGAAGCGCGCCATGATCGATTACCGTGTGGTGCGTCCGCTCCTGCACCGGCTCGATCCCGAACGGGCGCACCGAGCGGCGATCGCGGCATTGAAGCTGGGGCTGGTGCGACCGAAGCCCGCGCCGGACGATCCGGTGCTCGCGTGCCGCGTATGGGGGTTCGCGCTTGCCAACCCGATCGGCCTCGCTGCCGGGTTCGACAAGGATGCCGAAGTCGTCGATGCCATGCTCGATCTGGGCTTCGGTTTCGTCGAGGCTGGCTCGGTCACCCCACGCCCGCAGCCGGGCAATCCGCAGCCGCGGCTGTTCCGGCTGAACGAGGATGCGGCCGTCATCAACCGCTTCGGCTTCAACAGCCGCGGGCTCCAAGCGTTCGCCGCGCGGCTCGCGCGGCGTTCGACGACGGGGTCACGTTCGACGATGGGGTCAGGTCTTGACTCGTGCACGACGATGGGGCCGGGTCTTGCTGCTCGCACGCCCACGCGGCGTGGTGTCGTCGGCGCGAACGTCGGCAAGAACAGGGAAACCGAGGACGCTGCAGCCGACTACGCGGCCGGCATCGAGGCGCTGTGCGGCCTCTCCGATTACCTCGTGTGCAATGTCTCGTCGCCGAATACGCCGGGTTTGCGTGGGCTGCAAGCGCGCGAGCCGATCGAGCAGCTGTTCGTGCGCGTTCTGGAAGCACGCCGTCGCAGCGCACCCGATCCCGATCGTCCGCCGCCGCTGCTCGCCAAGGTGGGGCCGGATCTGACCGAGGAGCAGGTGCACGACATTGCCGAAGTGGCGATCGCGGCGGGCATCGACGGGCTGATCGTGGGCAACACCACTTTGGAGCGGCCGCCGGGTCTGCGCAGCCGCCACCGCAGCGAAGCCGGTGGCCTTTCGGGGCGTCCACTGGCCGTGCATGCGAACGCGTGTCTCACGGCGATGTATCGGTATACGCGCGGGCGCATCCCGCTCATCGGTTGCGGCGGCATTGCGAGTGGCGCCGACGCCTATGCCCGCATCCGCGCGGGAGCGAACCTCGTGCAGCTCTATTCGGCGCTGGTGTTCGAAGGGCCCGGGCTGGTGCAGACGATCAAGTCCGATTTGGCGCAATTGCTGCACGCCGACGGATTTGCGAACGTGGCCGGTGCCGTCGGCATCGACCAGGATGGGCATGGCGCTGATGCTCGCCCGGGCGGCAATCCGGCGCGAAGCCGGAAGCAGGCAAGATGAAGATCCGGGGACACATCGTGTACGCCGCAGGTCGGAAAGCGCATGGACATCCGCGCCAACCGAGGCTGCAGGCCCGTGTCGCTCAGGCGGTGCAGGCGAGCCGTTCACGGCGCAGGAGCTCGAACTGGGCCACCGGCACCGGTCGGCTGTACAGGAACCCCTGGTATTCGTCGCAGCCGAGCTCGGCCAGGTAGCGCAGCTGCGCCTCGGTTTCCACGCCCTCGGCCACGACCCGCAATCCCAGACTGCGGGCGAGCACGACGACGGTCTTCACGATCGCAGCATCCGCCGGCGAGGTCGGCACCGCGTGGATGAAGGAGCGATCGATCTTGAGCTCGTCGAGGGGAAAGCGCTTCAGGTAGGCGAGCGAGGAGTAGCCGGTGCCGAAATCGTCCAGCGACAGCGCCAAGCCCATGTCGCGCAGGGTGCCCAGCATACGAATGGAGGCTTCTGCATCGTCCATGAGCAGGCTTTCGGTCAGCTCCAGCACGATGCGGTTGCGGCCGAGGCGGTTAGAGCGCTGCAGGGGCATGAGCACGTCGATGAGCCGGTTCTGCGCGAGCTGCGGGCGCGATACGTTGACCGAAATTGTCAGCGGCGGATGGCCCGCGAGCTCCCAGCGCGCCGCCTGTTCGCAGGCCGTGCGCAGGACCCATTCGCCGATGTCGACGATGAGCCCGCATTCCTCGGCGATGGGTATGAACTCGGTCGGCGAGACCATGCCGAGCTCGGGATGGTTCCAGCGCAGCAGCGCTTCCGCCCCGGTGATATGGCCCGTGAGTATCGCGATCTTGGGCTGATAGTACAGCTCCAGTTCGTTGCGCTCGAGCGCGCGCCGCAGCGCGTTCTCGAGTTTCAGGCGCTCGAGCGAGCGCACGTTGAGCTCCTTGCGATAGAACTCGGCCGCGGCCGCGCCCTGCTGCTTGGCATGGTACATCGCGACCTCGGCGTTCTTGAGCAGCGTGGCGGCGTCGCCGCCGTCGCCGGGAAACACCGCGATGCCGATGCTCGGCGTCACGAACAGCTCCTGCCGGTCGATCTGGAACGGCGCCTGCATGGCCAGGCGGATGCGCCGCGCGACCAGCGCGGCGTGGTCCTCCCGGCCGAGGTCGGACAGCAGAACGCTGAACTCGTCGCCGCCCAGGCGCGAGATCAGCCCCGGGTTCGACCTTGCGTCTCGTGCGATCGTATCGGTGCCGCGTACGCTCGCCACCAGGCGCTCGGCCACCAGCTGCAACAGCTGATCTCCTGCGCCGTGCCCCAGCGTATCGTTGATCTGCTTGAATCGATTCAGGTCGATGTGCAGCAGTCCCACGACCTCGCCGTCGCGCGCGCCGCGGCTCAGCTCGGCGTCCAGGCGGTGCATGAAGGTCGAGCGGTTCGGCAAGCCCGTCAGGGGATCGCAAGTGGCGAGGCGATCCTGGTAGATCTTGAAGGCGAGGCTGTTGCGCACCCGCAATGCGAGCTCGCTCGCGTCCACGGGCTTGGCCAGGAATTCGGATGCGCCGAGCTCCAGCGCCTTCAGCTTGCTGGCGGCGTCGGTCATGGCCGTCAGCACGATGACGGGCAGGTACTGGAGCTCCTTGTCGAGCCGAACCGCCTGCAGGATGTCGAAACCCGAGACGTGCGGCATGTTCAGGTCGAGCAGCAGCAGCGAGGGCCGCTCGCGCCGGATCATCTCCAGGGCTCCGATCGGATCGTTGGTGCTGACAAAGCGCGGATAGCCGGCTTCCTCCAGGTAGGCCTGGATGACATCGGTCATCATGGGCTCGTCGTCGACCATCATGACGGTCGCATCGAGCACCGGCGCCTTGGCGCCGTGACTATTCTGCGTCGCGGTGCCGGAACTGTTCTGTGCTGCCGCTCCCTGGCTGTTCGGCGTGGCAGTCGCGCCATCCCTGAACAAGGGGATCGGCTCGGATATCGGCTGTGGTTTCATCTTTTCAACACTTGTGGTGGATTGAAGGACGTCAGGCGCTGCGCAGCGCGGGGGCCGCCGCCGGGGAGTTCGCAGCCGGTTCGTCGGGAACGAGCAGGCGCGCGGCTAGCGCGTGCAGCTCGGCGATCGCGTCGGCCATCCGGGACGCCTCGCCCGCCTTGGCCATCTCCTCGAGCAGACGCGCGGGCTCGAAGAAGGCGTCGTAGCCCACGGTTCCGCCCGAACCCTTGAGCCAATGCGCGAGGCTCGCGACGGCCTCGAAATCGCCGCACGACCACGCCTCGTCCATCACCTGCAGCTTCGCGTTCAGCTGCTCGGAGAAGGCGATCACCACACGCCGCAACCGTGGGTGGTGCGCGAGCCTCGAGACGATCGGCTCGCCGGCGCTTGCCGCCGGCGTGGCGGCCGGAACGACCGCATCTGCGCCTCGGCGCGCGCCGCCTAACTGTTTGGCCAAGGTTTCCAGCATGCGATCGATGTCGATCGGCTTGGTGAGATAGCCCGAGAATCCGGCCGCCTCGACCTCCTGCTCGAAGCCTTTCATCGCGTGCGCCGTGAGCGCAATGACCGGCAGCGTGCAGCCGCTCGCACGCAATCTGCGGGTTGCGGTGAAGCCGTCCATGACGGGCATCTGCACATCCATCAGGATCGCCGCGAACGATCCGTGCGCGATCCGATCGAGCGCCGCCTGCCCGTTCTCGGCTTCGGTCACGCGCAGGCCGTATTCCTCCAGCACCAGCCGCACCAGCTCGCGATTCTCCACGCCGTCGTCCACCACCAGCACCTCGAGCGGTTCGAACTGCCAGCCGTCCGCCGCCCCGACGGCTTCGGCCGAGTGCGCTTCGACGGCGTCGAACGCGTCGCGGCCCAGCATCGGCACGTCCTCGAGCGGCCCGGTTGCAAAGGAGATGCTGAAAACGCTGCCCGCGCCCGGGGTGCTCGTTACGGTGATGTCGCCGCCGAGCGCCCGGGCGAACTGGCGGCTGATGGTAAGGCCCAGCCCGGTGCCGCCGAAGCGACGGGTCGTGGAGCTTTCGGCCTGGGTGAAGGGGTCGAAGATCGAGTCGAGCTTGTCGGGCGGAATGCCGATGCCGCTGTCGGCGACATCGATGACCAGCAGGGCATCGGCATTTTTCCCTTGCAGGCGCGGCGTGACGCGCACCGCACCCTGCTGCGTGAACTTGATGGCGTTGCCGACCAGGTTGGTGACGATCTGGCGCAGGCGAGCGGGGTCGGCCATGACGCGCGCGGGGATCGCCCCCCCGAACTCGAGCGCAAGCGCGATGCCTTTCTCCTGCGCTTTGATGCCGAGCACCTGGCTCACTTCGCGCAGTACGCGCAAGGGCGAGCAGTCGATGCGCTCGACTTCGATGCGGCCGGCTTCGACCTTGGAGAGATCGAGAATGTCGTTGATGAGACCGAGCAGGTGCGTTCCGCTGGAATGGATCGTATCCAGATGCTTGCGCAGGTCCTGGCCCTTGCGCGCGCTGCCTCGGCGCAGCAGCTCGGTGAAGCCGAGGATGGCGTTCATCGGCGTGCGGATCTCGTGGCTCATGTTGGCGAGGAAGTCGCTCTTGATCTGGTTGGCCGATTCGGCCTTGGTGCGCGCGGCCTCGAGCTCGATCTCCTTCTGCTCGATCTCGGTTACGTCGTCCAGGCTCACCAGCACGGGCGTGTTCTTGACGCCGGCGCCCAGCACGGGCGTGCAGTTGACCCGGAAGGTGCGCCGTTCACCTTGGGCGTTACGCAGATATGCGGTGCGATTGCGCTGCGCAAGCCCGTCGCTGATGGTCTCGCGCCACGGCAGCGTGTCCGCCGGGACGCTGTGCTCGTGCGCGTCGATCCAGGCCAGCGTACCGACCGCACGCCCGATCAGCGCATCGGACGCTGTCCCGACCACCTGGGCGAAGGCGTTGTTCGCCAGCACGATGTAGCCCTTGGGATCGAGCACCAGCAGCCCTTCGGCGAGCGTGTCCAGCGCCGCGCGCACGCGTGCCGGAACCGCCTGTGCCGGATCGAGATGGCGCAGCATGCGTTTCAGGTAGAAATAGAACGCGGCGAACGCAGCCAGCACGAGAAAGGCAGCAAGCTTCACGCGCGAATCGAACACGATGCCGCGCCAGCCGCCCGCACTGAGCGGCGCGAAGCGCAGCTCCACCGTTCCCCAGCGCTGCTTCGACTGCCAGATCGGCACCTGGATCTGCTCGTCCACCGAGTAGGCGTCGGAGGCCACGCGCCAGTGGCGCGCATGCCCGCGCAGGTCGACGACCAGCTCGCCGCGCGCATCGCGGACACCGGCCGAAAGGATCTCGGGATTGCGCATGAGGATGAAGCCCAGCGTTTCGCGCAGCGCCGGCGCATCGCCTCGGTCGAGCAGCGCCGAACAGCTCACCGCGATGGTTTCGGCCAGCGTGGCGCGGCTTGCGCGGACGGCGTGATCGCGGTCCGGCACCAGGCCCAGGTAGATCGCCAGCAGCACGATGCTCAGCAGCAGCGAGCACAATCCGAGCGCCAGGTGAAAGCGGGATGACAGGCGCTTCATGCTTCGACCTCCTCGGGCAGCCGATCGCGAGCGTTGACGGTTCCAGCGGCGTTCTCGGGTCGCGGCTGCGCACGCGAGCGGGAGCGCCGGAACAGGTCTTCGATCGCATCGTCGTCGGCATCGGAATCGTCCTGCGCGCGCTTCATGGTGCCGAGCACAGGCAGCGGGTCGACCACCTGCCAGGCCGGCAGCGCGGACAGGACGCTTGTGAGCAGCAAGCCGCCGCGCACCAGCCACAAGACATAGCCCACCGACAAGCCGGTGCTGACCGCGATGGTCGAGGCGACCACGCTGCGGCCTTGCGCGAACTGTTCCTCGATCCGGTTGCGCACCTCTTCCAGCTCGAGCAGGGCGTCGCGCGGGGGTTGACCCGCGGCAAGCTGCGTGGCGAGCGACACGTCCGTTCCGATGGCGTGGGCCTGGCTGATGAGATTAGGCAGGAGCAGGGAAATCGATACGGGGGCGGCGGACACGCGCGCGGACCAGTTCGCGGCCTGCGCGGCTTCGAGCCTGTCGATCGGCGGCGTATCGGCGAGACCTGTGAGCGTGCGAACGCCGGCATCGTCGGCGGCCTGGTGCGCAGGCGCCGGAGCAATCGGGTGAAGCGCCGGATCCGCCATGCCCGCCGCCGATTCGCTCGGCTGGGTCGCCTGCTTCTCCTGCGGCTGCGGAGCAGGCGCTGTGGATTCCGCACGGCTGTGCTGCGGAACTTCGCTCGACGCCTCGCTCATCGGCGGCAGGGCGGGTGAGGGTTCGGCGGGTGCGGGTTCGGTAGCTACGGGTTCGGCCGGTTCGGGTGAGGCGGGTTCGGGCGCCGGTACGGTGGGTTGGGCCGGCGCCGCATTGACGGTCACTGCGAACGAGGCGTTGGCAAGCGTTGTGGAGGCGTCGGCTGCGCGGAAGCTGAACGCGTCGCCCGCCGTCGTGCCCCCGTCATGACGGTAAGCCAGAAGGCCCGCGTCGACGTCCGCCTGGGTGAAAGCTTCCCCGGCGCCGAGCGCCCGACCGTCCAGCAGTAGCGTGCCGTGAATGGGCAAGGCGGTCAGCTCGATCACGAGCTGACCGGCCGGCGTATCCACATCGGTCGTGCGGAGCATCGCAGCGGCGATCGTGATCGTTTCGCCGTCGGTGATCGTGGCGCCAGTATTGATGGCGAGC
>WHTS01000015.1 GCA_009377585.1 Betaproteobacteria bacterium | reverse complement strand
CTCTCAAGAAACCCAACCAGGTTTCTTAGCCGCGCCTGCCCGCCTGCGGGCTAATACTGCTCACGAGGAGGGGTGCCCGCGCAGCGGGCGGGGTGGTGTGGTTGGGCGGGGTAGTGTGGTTCTCAGTGCCAAGCGCCAGGGTAGTGTGGTGCTCGCCTCGGCGGTCAAAGCCGAGCGAAGACAAGCGGAATCAGCATCTCGTCCTCGGTGATGCCGCCGTGGTTGCCGATCAGCGTATGGCGCTTCTCGCCCGGCAAATGATCCTTGATGATGGCATGGCGCTTCATCACCAGCGCCACGTCGCCGACGCGCTCGGCGAGACATCGATGCGCCACACCCGGTCCGAACCATCCTTCTTCGACCAGCCGGCTGCTCGGCAGCACGTCCATGTACTCGTTCAGCATGTCGCGCGCTTTCGCCATAAAGGACCCAGCGAGGCCCGGGCGCACATGGCAGAACGCCACGCGCGGTTCGCCGCTCAGCGGCCGCACGAGCATCCCGGCGAGCTCGGGGTAGCGCTCGAGCTCGAGCGCCTCGTGCGCCGGCGTATCGATGAAGCCGTGATCGGCGCTCACGACGAGCGCAGTATCGGTGCCCGACAGCCGCCGCAACAACTCCGCAAACGCCGCATCGATTGCCTGCAACCGCATCGCGGCCTGGGCGCTTCCCACGCCGTGCTTGTGCGCGACCGAATCGAATTCGGGATAGTAGGCGTAGATGTATTTGCGCTCGGGACCGGAGCGCACCGCCGCCACCACCGCGCCCACCAGCTCGGTGAGATGGTCGTAGCCGCGCCGTTCGGAACCACCGCCGAAGTGGCGACTGTAGTCCGAATCGACGATCCGCCGCTGCGAGACGACGATGCGGCGGCAATCCATCGCGTCGAGGATGCTCGGCGTATCGTCGAACAGTTGCGCCGGTCGGATGCCCAGGTCGGTGAGCCGCTTGTCGTCCCCGCGACGCCGGAACGGCAGTGGCGCCGCGATCGTGTCCACCGCGGAGAACCAGGTGAACCAACCGGTCAGGCCGTGCTCGTGCGGGCTGCGTCCGGTGAACGAGGTGGTGATGGCGCTCGCCGTCGTCGACGGAAAGACGGAAGTCAGCTTGCCGGCCAGGTGCTCGCACAGCGCACCGCCGCGCCCGACATCGGTGAGATAGTTGTAGCCGAGGCCGTCGACGAGCAGGAAGACGAGGTTGCGCGCGGATACGAGCCGGTCCGGCGGCAGCGCCGACAGCGTCGGATGGCGAGCGCGGGCGCCACGTGCAGCGGCAAGCGATGCGATCAGATTGAGCAGGCTGCCGCCGTTGTAATCGGGTAAGCGCATTGGTTACTACGATGCTATCGCGGATTCAGCGTGGCGAGAAAACTCCCTCACCCCCTGCCCCTCTCCCGGAGGGAGAGGGGAGCTCCCCGGCCTCTCTCCCGAAGGCAGAGGGGAGGCAACGACGAGCTCGAACACCGCGTGCTCAAGCGAGAAAACCGAGCGCGGGTGCAAGCGCATGGCGCCGAATCAGCGCATTGCGTGCTGCATTCTGCTCGGATGCATCGAGCTCGGGCGCGAACGCGATCGTGCCGCCCGCGGACCACGCGATCGGCACCCCGTCGCGATACAGAATGCGATTGCCGGTGAGCGCCGCGATCTTCGGCCCCGGGGTGAGGATGCCGCAGAGATTCAGCGGGTCCGCCGCCGATACGGCAACGAACTCGCCCTTGCGCGGCGCGCGCCGTGCTTCGCGCAGGTTCGTTACCGCTTCGGGCAGCGCGAACTGCTCGCCGGAGAAGCCGGCGACGAAGCGGCCACCCCGGATATCGCCGCGCGCCTCGAGGCGCCGATACGCGCGCAGCAGATCGCGCCACGGCGGCAGCCAGGTCGATTCGCGCTCGATGAGCTTCCAGAACACGACGCCGTAGCGCTTGAGCAGCAGGCGTGCGACCTGCTCCACCGGATCGGCGCTGTCGCCCGAAGCGGCCGTGCGGGTCGAGCGTCGTGTCAGCGTCCAGCGCCCGGCGTCTTCGACGCCGAAGAGCGCCGAGCGCCGGCGCCGGCGCCCGCCCGCGATGGGTTTGCGCCGGTCGAGCGGCAGCAGCAATGCACGCAATCCGATGAAGCTGTCGGAGGTGACGAGCCCAGCCGAGACCAGCTCGGCGATCGATTCTTCCGCCTGCGTGCGCAGCAAACCCGATCCGCCCACGATTTCGTCGAAGAACGAAGCGCCATGCGAATCCAGATAGTCATAGACCGCGCGCGCGCCCGAGCGAAGCGGCGGCAATTCCGTCTGCTGAATGAGGCTCGCGAGCGTCGGCAAATTGCGCCGCGTCAGCAGCGCGATCGGCGTGACCCGAACCGGCCAGCCGCCCGCGGGGCCGCTATCGGGCTCGGGACGCGGTCGCGACATCCGCATCCACGCCGCACGCCCCTTGAGGCACAGCTCGTCCAGCCATTCCGGCTCGTAGTCGCCGACTCGCGCCGGCAGCAGCTCGGTCTCCCACGCCGCCGCGGGTGCCTCAAAGCCTTCCAGCAAGCCCACCATGACGGCCACGGCGTCGGGCCCGCTCATGCGCGACTCGACCGACAAGTGCTGCCAGTGCAGCAGGAAGCGCATGCAGTCGGCCGAGCTCACCGGCTCGATCTCGGCGCGCAGGCGCTTCACCGTGTAGCGGTGAATGCGCGCGAGCAGCCGTCGCTCGCACCATTCGGTGTCTGCGTCCGTGCCGGTGAACGAGCCGCGCATGGCGAACCCTTCGACTTCCAGGCGCAGCAGCGCGGCATCGATCGCGGTGATCTCGATACCGAGCGAATCGGCGAGCTCAGCCGCGGTGACGGGTCCGAGCCCTTGCAACCGCCCGCGCACGATCTCGACCAGCGCCGTTTCGCGTTCCCAGGCGACGCGGGCGAATTCGTCGGGCACGTCGATGAAAGGATCGGCGGTAACACCGGGGAGCGCGGCCTGCCAGACGGGCAGGCGTTCGGCTGCGATCCAGAGGCGGAAATCCCTCACCCCCAACCCCTCTCCCGGAGGGAGAGGGGGGTCCGCCCGCCTTCCCTCTCCCTCAGAGGGGAACGCCCGCCTTCCCTCTCCCTCAGAGGGGAACGCCTGCCTTCCCTCTCCCTCCGGGAGAGGGATCGAGGGTGAGGGAAGGATCGACCAGTCCCTCACCCCCAGCCCCTCTCCCGAAGGGAGAGGGGCGTCTGTCGACGCGCGCACCAGGAGGCGTGTCACCCGCCGTTGCGCCCGCAACGCATCCAGCAGCGCATCCCACCCCGGCGTCGCATCGATCTCGGCCTGCGTCAACGCGTGCATCCAGAGCAGCGCGTCGTGCAGCTCGTCGGCGCTCTCGGCGCCGGGCCAGGCTTCTTCGCGCACGCGCGCAATCGCGTCCGCATCGAGCTTGCCCAGGTCCGACGCGCGTTCCGGATCGAGCCAGCGCCGGCCGATCACGGCTTGCGTGCGCCGCTCCTCCAGCGGTGCGTCGTCGAGATACGCATACGGGCGCGCGGTGAGAATCTCGCCGGCGAGCGGCGACGGTTCGGTCACGTCCTTCGCGATCACGCGAATGTTTCCCGCCTCGCGCGCGGCGAGCAGGCGCTCCAGTCCGTCGACATCCATCGCGACCGTGAGGCAGTCATCCATCGTCTGCTTCACCAGCGGATCGTCCGGAATCTCGCGCTCGCCGACGATGTTCTCGGCGCAGGCGAGCTGATCGGGGAAGACCGCGGCGAGCAGATCCTCGGCGATCATGCGTTGCAGCTGGGCCGGCACTTTCTTGCCGCCACGTGCACGCGGCAGCGCGAGCGCGATGGTCGCGTTCCAGCGCCAGCGCGTGGTGAACATGGGCGCGGCCAGCAGCGCCTGCACCAGCACGGGCCGCACCGACGCCGAATGCAGGTAGCTCGCAACATCCTCCAGCGGAAAGCTGTGGCTGGTGCCGAGCGAGAGCACGATCGCATCCTCGGTGGCCGCGGCCTGCAGCTCGAAGTTGAACTGGCGGCAGAAACGCTTGCGCAGCGCCAGGCCCCATGCGCGGTTGATGCGGCTGCCCCAGAGGGAATGGATGACGAGCTGCATGCCGCCCGACTCATCGAAGAAGCGCTCCATGATGATGGTATCGAGCGTGGGCAGCACGCCCAACGCCGTGCGTGCGGCGGTGAGATAGTCGACCGCCTGCTCGGCCGCCGAAGCCCCGATCCCCACGTCGGCCGTCAGCCAGTGTAAGGCCGCCTCGCGCCCGCCGCGCTCGATCAGGCCGCCGATCGTTTCGATCAGGCGCGATACCGATTGCGACAGCTCGTCGGAACGCGCCGGCGCCTCACCCAGCCAGAACGGAATGGTAGGCGGCTGCCCGGCCGCGTCCTCCACCCGCACGCGGCCCGCCTCGATGCGCAGCAACCGGTACGAGGTATTGCCGAGCTGGAAGATGTCGCCCGGCAGGCTCTCGACGGCGAAGTCCTCGTTCACCGTGCCGACGCGATGCTCTTCGGGCTCCAGGATGACGTCGTAGTCGGCCGTGTCGGGTATGGTGCCCGCACTCGTGATCGCGGTGAGCCGCGCCCCGCGCCGCGCCGTGAGCCGCCGGTTGACGGCGTCGCGGTGGATGTAAGCGCTGCTCCGCCCGCGCCGAGTGGTGTAGCCCTGCGCGAGCATCTGCACGACCTCGTTGAACGACTCGCGTGCGAGAGTGCGAAACGGATGCGCCCTGCGCACCAGCGCATAGAGCTCGTCCTCGCCGATCTCGCCGCACGCCACTTCGGCCACGATCTGCTGCGCCAGCACGTCGAGCGGGTTCTCGGGGATCGACAGGCGGTCGAGCTCGCCGCGGCGCACCGAATCGATGAGCGCAATCGAGGCCAGCAAATCGTCGCGCGAGCTGGGGAACAATCTTCCCTTCGGTGTGCCCGACACGGAGTGCCCGGCGCGGCCGACACGCTGCAGGAAGGCCGAGATCGTGCGCGTCGATCCGAGCTGGCACACGAGATCCACGTCGCCGATATCGATGCCGAGCTCCAGCGATGCGGTGGCAACCAACGCCTTCAACTCGCCGCGCTTCAAGCGCTGCTCGGCGTCGAGCCGCTTTTCGCGCGCCATGCTGCCGTGATGCGCGGTGACGTTCTCGGAACCCAGGCGTTCGGACAAATGCCGCGCGGCGCGTTCGGCCAGCCGCCGCGTGTTGACGAACACGAGCGTGGTGCGATGCGCCTCGATCAGCGCCGCCAGCCGGTCGTAGACTTGCGACCAGGCGTCGGTCGACATCACCGCTTCCAGCGGCGTGGGCGGCAGCTCGATGGCGAGATCGCGCCCGCGCACGTGGCCGGCATCGACGATCGTCGCGGGCTCGGTGGCGGTTGCGCCAACCAGGAATTCGGCCATGAGCTCGATCGGCTTCTGCGTGGCCGAAAGCCCGATGCGATTCAATCGCCGTCCGGCCAGGCGCTCCAGCCGGGCGAGCGTGAGCGCGAGATGCGAACCGCGCTTGTCCGGCGCCAGCGCATGAATCTCGTCCACGATCACGCTGCGGGTGCTGGCGAGCATCTTGCGCCCGGACTCGGCGCCCAACAGGATGTAGAGTGATTCGGGCGTGGTCACCACGATGTGCGGCGGCTGGCGGCGCATGCGATCGCGATCGGCCTGCGGCGTGTCGCCGGTGCGCACCATCGCCCGGATCGGAACCCGCGGCAGCCCCAGGCGGCCGAGCTCGGCCTCGATCCCGGCCAGCGGCCATTCGAGGTTGCGCTGAATGTCGTTCGACAGCGCCTTGAGCGGCGAGACGTACACGATGCGCGTCTCGTCCGGCAGGTTGCCTTCGAGCCCATCGCGCACCAGCTCGTCGATCGCGGCCAAAAATGCGGCGAGCGTCTTGCCCGAGCCGGTCGGGGCGGCAATCAGGACGTGGCGGCCGGAACGGATCGCGGGCCAGGCTTCGATCTGCGGGGCGGTCGGAGCCGGAAACGTGGTGCGGAACCAGGCGGCGACCGCGGGATGGAACGCGGCCAGCGGATCGAACGGGAGGTCGGGTGAATTCACGAGCGGCTGAAGTAGCGCCGACCAGTATCCGGCGCGAGCAAAATAGTGAGTCTACCGGATCGGACCCGATGCGCCGCGCCCTCGGACCATTCGAGAACGTCGGCCGGGATTCGCGCCTGCAGGCAGAACATCCAACGCGTCGCTCGCCTGACAACGGGGCCGCAGGATCAAAACCCCTGGATTCCCGTTTTCACGGGAATGACGAAAACACGGTGGCGGCAATTTGAACGAAAACACGGTGGCGGCAATCTTGGACTACGTCGCCCCCGTGAAAACGGGGGCCCAGGATCTAAACGGGGGCCCAGGATCAAAAAGGACCGGGTTCCCGCTATCACGCGAATGGCTACCGCCTGGCTTACACATGAATCAATCACAGCAGCGGGCTGCGAGTGGGCGCCCAGGTTACGTCCTCCTCGGCGCGATCGGCGGCTTCGAGCAGCCCGATCAGCGGATACGCGCGCTGGCGCAGGCTCACCGGCGGCGGCGCTTCCTCGTCGTGCCTTTCTTCCGCCGCTCCGGGAGCGGCCGGTCCGGGCTGCGAGCCCGACTCGGCAACCGCGGTTTTCAATCGGGCAAGCGCAGGGAGGATATCGGCGGCCAGGATCGCTCCGGGCACCGCGCCGCTTTGCCCCATCAAGCGCAGCAGCGCTTCGGCCACGTGGTCGAACATGGTGATGTCCGCGTGCGACTTGGTACTGAACGTGACCAGCATGACGACGCCTCCTGTCGCAGCGAAATCGGATCCGGATCGTGCCGATGATAGCAGGCACTCCTCGTTCGACGCCGCTCGAGCACGCGTTGTTCCCGCGCCGTTCCCGTACTACGCTGCGAGCGCCGGCGCCAGCACCCGGCGCAGCGCCGCCCGCGTGCGGCAGCGCATGACCCAGAGCGACCCGGGCGACATGCCGAAGCGTTCGCACACCTCGTCGCTGTCCGCTAGAGTGAACTCGGATGCCATGAAAGCCTCCGCCGTTCGCTCTGGCATGCGGCCGAGCTCGCGCTGGAAGGCCTCGCAGAAGCGCTTGTGCTCCAGCTGCTTGTGCGGATCGCCGCCGAAGTCGAAGTGCTCGCCGTTGGCCGCGATTCCGAGCTCGATCGGTTCATCATCGGCCGCGCGCAACGCCTCCAGGCTCAACGGCAAACGCACGCGCGCCCGGAACACGTCGGCGATCTTGTGCTTGAGTATCCCCGTAAGCCAGGTGCGCAGGCTGCTGCGGCCTTCGAAATCCACCTCAGCCGACAGGGCGGCGAGGAAGGTGTCCTGCACCAGGTCTTCGGCAAGGCTCCGGTCGGAAACCCGACGCAGCGCATAGGCGGTCAGGTAGCGGGTGTGGTCCTTCAACAGTTCGGAGTCCAGGGCTCGCATCGTCGTCTCCTTCGCTTGCGGATGTCATGTCGCGATGGAACGCATGGTGCCGGTCATGCGGCGATGGGAACATTCGCAGCGCTACGAAAAGCGCCTGTGGCGAATACGTATCCCCGGCTCGGCGCTAGGTACTTCTACGTAGTGCCGGTCGCAGCGATTGCTGCTAACGTGGTGTCATGCTCGGGATATCCTGGATAGCGACCCTCGTCATTGCAGCCGCCTACGTGGCCGCAGCGGAAGGCGCGATGCTGCTGTTGCGGGTGGCCGCCGACGCGCCCATGGTGTCGGCTGCCTCGGCCGTGGGGCTCGCGGCCTGCCTGCACAGCGGCATCCGAGCCGCGGCCGGCGTATGGCTCGGTGCGCTTGGCTACGAGCTGCTGGGCGGCCGCGAGCTCGTTCCGGCGTTCGGGTCCTCGATCGTCACCACGGCGCAGATCGCGCTGGCATGGTGGCTGCTGCAACGCGTGCTGCGGGTGAGCCCGAAGCTCGAACGCCTGCGCGACGTGCTGATGCTGATCCTGATCGGCGCGACGGTCATTCCGCTCGCCAATGTGGCGCGAGCGGCGCTCACCGGCGAGTGGTCGCCCGAAATCGATCCGGCCGTGCGCGTGGCACTGCTGCAGGTGAGCGCGCTCGGCGAGGCGATCGGCATCGTGCTGCTCGTGCCGGCGGTGCTCACCTGGATGGCCGCGCAGTCGCGCCCGCAAGCCGGCTCGATCGCCGAGCGCGCGATCGTCTACGCCGGCACCCTGGTCGTTTCGGTGCTCGTCTTCAGCGGCCGGCTCGCGCCGGCGATGAGCGCGGAGACGCTGCCCTACGCGCTTTTTCCATTCACGTTCTGGGCGGCGCTGCGCTTAGGGCTGCGCGATACGAGTACGGTGCTGCTCATCTGCGGCGGCATCGCGATCTGGTTCCATGCGATGGGGATGGGCCCATTCATCATGCCGAGCATCGCGCCCGAGCAGACGTTCGCCCAGTTCGGCAGCCTTTATCTGTTTCTCGGCGTGCTGTGCGTCACCTCGTTGCTCGCCGCGGCGGCGCAAGGCGAGCGCGAAGGCGCGCAGACGCAGGTGCGCGAGAGCGAGCAGCGCTATCGCATGCTGATCGAGGGCATGAACGAAGGGGTCAACATCACCGATGCCGCTGCGCGCATGGCGTTCGTCTCGGATCGCTTCTGCGAAATGACCGGGTATGCGCGCGCGGAGCTCATCGGACGCACCGGCGAGGTGTTGGCCGTGCCCGAGATGCAGGAGTCCTGGCGCGAATCGCATCGTTCGCGCGAGTCCGGCCGGGCCGAGCCGCATGCGCTCGTGCTCAAGCGCAGGGACGGCCAACTGCTGCACGTGTGGATCTCGCCCAAGCCGCAGTTCGATCATGCCGGCCACTACATCGGCAGCCTCAACGTCGTGCTCGACGTAACCGACCGGCGCCGCGCTGAGGACAAGGCGCGCAGCCATCTCGAGCAGCTGGCGCACGTCGCACGCGTGGCGTCGATGGGCGAGATGGCGAGCGCGATCGCACACGAGATCAACCAGCCGCTCACCGCGATCGCGAACTATGCGAACGCAAGCCTGCGGCTGCTCAGGGCCGGCAATCTTTCGGCTGAGGAAACCGCGGATACGATGCAGCGCCTGGCCACCGAAGCCGAGCGCGCCGGTGCCGTTGTGCGCAAGATGCGCGGGTTCGTACGCTCGGAAGAAGGCCACCTGCAGGCGATCGGCGTCGACGAGCTGTTCGCCGACGTGCTGCGACTCACGCGCGGAGAGGCCGCGCAATACGAGGCCGACGTGTCCGCAGCCGGTGCGGGCGAGCTGCCCAAAGTGCTCGCCGATGCCATCCAGATCGAACAGGTGCTGCTCAATCTCGTGCGCAATGCGCTCGAGGCAATCGATGCCGCGGGCGCGAACGAGCGCCGTGTGGTGCTATCGGCAGGCCGCGCGTCCGACGACATGATCGAGATTCAGGTAAGCGACACCGGCCCGGGCCTTTCGGCCGCTGCCGCCGAGAAGGTCTTCGAGCCGTTCTACACCACCAAGAACGAAGGCATCGGCATCGGGCTCGCCTTGAGCCGCTCGATCGTCGATGCGCACGGCGGGCGCCTGTGGGCCGACGCGAGCCAGCCCGGTGCCGTGTTCCGATTGACCTTGCCGATTGCGTGAGCGTCCCATGACGAATTCCGAGCCCCTCGTCTACGTGGTCGACGACGAAGCCTCCATCCGCGACTCGCTCGCCATGCTGCTGCGATCGGTGGGACTCGCCTCGCGCACGTTCGGCGATGCGAAGGGCTTTCTCGCCGCGTACGAACCCCGCCCCGACACCTGCCTCATCGCCGACGTGCGCATGCCCGGCATGAGCGGGATCGAACTGCAGGAAGCACTGCGCAGCCGTGGCGCGGAGCTCCCGATCGTCATCATCACCGGCCACGGCGATATCGCGATGGCGGTGCGGGCGATGAAGGCGGGCGCCGCCGACTTCATCGAGAAGCCCTTCCACGATCAGACGCTGCTCGACGCCGTGCACCGCGCGCTCGCGCGCTCGGCCGATCCGCGCGTGGAGGCCGCGGCGCTGGATGGCGACGAGCTGATCAAACGCCTCGCAACCTTGACACCGCGCGAGCGCGAAGTGATGGCGCTGGTGGTCGAGGGGCGACCGAACAAGGCCATCGCGACTCGGCTGGGGCTATCCACGCGCACGGTGGAAGTACATCGCGCCAAGGCGATGGAGAAGATGCAGGCTCAGTCGCTCGCCGATCTCGTGCGGATGGCTATTGCTTGCGGGATGACCAAGGCTTATTGACGGCCGGAAAGTGGCTGACGAGCCGCTTTCCATGATGCGCGTCCCTCTCTTTCGGGGAGGGGCCCATGACGCATGCTTGCCCGGACCTTGCCGTCTCACTACACTTTGACGCATGCGCATCGTCGGCAGCCAGAACCGCACCGAAATCGAGCTCGACCCGGTCAAGGCCTACTGGTGGCGGTTCGAGTCCGATGCTCTCGCGCATTCGAAACGGACCGCCTTACCCGATTCCGGGTCCGAACGCACGCGGTAGGCGAGGAGGCAACAAGAAGCTCTCGGTCCGCGAAAGGATGGGATTCGCGCCGATCGCTGGCACGTTGGGTGAGTGAACAATCGGAGGAGGCGAGGATGACGGTCAAGCGGGGCAGTGCAAGAGCAGGCGCCGGTCCGATGCGATCCGGCGCCGTCAAGACCTGTGCCGTCGCGGCAACGCTCGCCACGGCGGGATGGTCGATGCCGGCGGCCGCGCAGGCCGAACGCTACCCCGTGAGACCGGTACGCATGATCGTGCCGCTCGCCCCCGGAGGTTCGACGGACATCGTCGCGCGCCTCGTGGCGCAAAAGCTCACCGGTGGCCTGGGACAAACGGTCCTGGTCGACAATCGGCCGGGCGGCGGCACCACCTTGGGCACCAACCTGGTGGCGAAAGCCCAGCCCGATGGCTATACCTTGTTGTTCACCAGTGCGTCGCTCGCCACCAACGCGGTGCTCTATCCCAAGCTGCCGTTCGATACGGTCAAGGATTTCGCGCCGATCGCCACCGTCGGGCAGTCGTTCTACGTGCTGATCGTGCAGCCGTCGTTGGGCGCCAACTCCGTGCCGGAGCTCATCGCCATGGCCAAGGCGAAGCCCAAGCACATTCAGTACGCTTCGGCTGGACAAGGCACCATCACCCACCTGACCGCAGAGCTGTTCCTGATGAACGCGGGCATCCGGATGCAGGATGTGCCGTTCAAGGGCGGCGCGCCGGCGCTGGTCGCCTTCCTGGGCGGGCAGATGCCCGTGATCTTCAGTCCCATCGCCGAATGCCTGCCGCACCTTCGCGGCGGCGCCAAGATACGTCCGCTGGCAGTGACCGCCGCGAAGCGGGTACCCGAGCTGCCCGACTTGCCCACGCTGGCCGAGGCGGGCGTGCCGAGCTCCGACGTTCAACCGCGCTCCGGCCTCTATGCGCCGGCACGCACGCCCCGACCCGTCGTCGCGCGGATCAACGCCGAGGTCAATCGCATGCTGCAGCAGGCCGATATGCGCGAGCGCCTGGCAGGCCACGGTCTCGTGCCCGTGGGTGGCACGCCGGAGGACCTCGGCAATTACGTCAAGTCGGAAATCGCGCGTTGGACCAAGGTGGTCAAGACCGCGGGCATCTCGCTCAATTGATCGCCTGAGCGGGTGCGGCGATTCTCAACTGCCCTCATCTTGCAGCACGCGTCTCCAAGTGCACTGAACATTGGGTCAGGTGTTGCTCCTTGCATCTGCAAAATGCAAAACCTGACCCCTTACGCCTGTGTGGGAAGGGTTACGACTACTTCAGCGCCTCGGCAAAGCCGGGCAGCTTCACATACCCCTCCCACTTCGCCACCTCGGCTTCGAAGACCTTGCGAAATGCCGCGGGCGAGGCGGAGCCGGTCGCATCGGCGCCATCCTTGTCGAACATGGCCTGCACGTCGGGGGAGCGCAGGATCGTCACGATCTCGCGATTCAATGCGGCGACGACCGCAGGCGGCGCTTTCGCCGGCGCGAACATCCCGTACCAGTTGACGAGCTCGAAGCCCGGGAGTCCCGCTTCGGCCAGCGTCGGGGTGTCTGGAAAGGCCTTCGACCGAGCCGGGCTCGTCACGGCAAGTCCGCGTAGCCGCCCGGCTCGCACGTGCGGCATGCCGGAGATCGTGGCGGTGAAGCCGAGCTGAATCTGGCCGCTGATCATGTCGAGCAGCGCCGGTCCGCCGCCCTTGTACGGCACGTGCACCATCCTCACGCCCGCATTGGCGGCGAACAGCTCGCCCGCGAGATGACCGATGCCGCCCACGCCGGACGAACCGAAGTGCAGCGCGTTCGGCTTGGCCTTGGCGTAAGCGATCAATTCCTTGACGCTCTTCACCGGCAATGCCGGGTTCACCATCAGCACGTAGGACAACGTCGTGAGCTGGGTAATGGGCGCCACTGCCGTGCGGGGATCGAACGGCAGCTTCTTCCGCACGGTCGCACTGCAGATGAGGCTGCCTGAAGTGACCAGCAGGGTATATAGCCGTCCGGGTTCGCGTTCGCGGTCAGATCGATGGCGATGAGACCCGTGCCGCCGGGCCGGTTGTCTACCACGAACGATCGGCCCCAGCGCTCGGTCAGCTTCTGCGCGATGGCGCGTGCGGTCAGATCGATGCCGCCGCCGGGCGCGTTGCCGACCAGCAAGCGTACCGGCTTGGCCGGGTATGCGCCGGGCGATTCGGGCTTCTGCTGCGCGGATGCGACAAGCGCCGTCGTGGCGAGCAGCAAGGCCGCCATGGAGATCGTTCCTTTCGTCATGCCCCCGCCCTCCTCCATGGCGCGCCGGTTGGCGTGCGCCTTCTTCGAATCGCCCGGACCCGCGCGTGCGCGGGAGCAACGAACCCGCTGCTGAAGCAGCGCGCTCACAGCCCCGCTGCCACCGTGAGTCGCCTGCGCCATGGCCTGCCGCGTGCCGACCACGAGTCCTGGAGCGAGACCCAATCCGCCCCCCAGGCCCGCGCCCTGGTCGGTGAAGATGTCGCCGAAGAGGTTGGTCGTCACGACCACGTCGTACTGCTGCGGCTTCATCACGAGCTTCATGGCGAAGCTGTCGATCAGCACTTCCTCGAACACGACCTGCGGATACTCGGTCGCCACCTTGCCGCATTCCTCGGAAAACAGCCCGCAGCAGAGCTTGAAGCTCGGCGCCTTGTGCACCGCGGTGACCTTGCGCCGCGGACGCGTGCGCGCGATCTCGAATGCTTCGCGCGCGACCCGGTTGGCGCCCTGGCGCGTGATGACGCGCATGCCGATGGCGGTGTCGTCGTTGGGTTTGAGCTCGCCCGAGCCCGCGACCAGCGTGCCGGAGCGCATCAGGTCCTCGGTAGTCTCGCGCAGGAAGACGATGTCGACATCCTTGTGCAGCGACGGCAGCGTCGGGTACGAGCGCACCGGCGGCAACGAATGCCATTCGATGTCCGCGCAAGCCCTGGCCGCAGCGGCCTGCATCACTTTCACTGCCTCGGGCACGACCTCGGGTCCGATGTCGTCGCCCAGGAGGATGCCGATCTCGAGCGTCATGCGCAGTGCGTTGACACGTCGGGACGACGATAGCCGGCGAGCGCTTCGGCAACACGAAACCTGGCCGTGGTGTTGCTCGATCCCGATTGCAGGAAGATGCGCGCGTCGTGCAGGTACTTGTGCAGCGGCATGTCGCGCATGACACCCATGGCGCCGAAGCATTCGGCGGCAAGCTCGACGGCTTCGTGCACCGCTTGCGCGGTGTAGACTCTGGCGATCGTTTCCAGCGGCATGTCGGGCAGGCTGCGTTCGGTATAGGCATCGGCATGGTCGGCAGCCCAGGCCGCTTGCCAGACGATGCTGCGCGCAACATGCAGACGGACCGCGACATCGGCGAGGATGCTTCCGATCGCCTGGTGCTCGATGATCGGCCGTCCGCCCTGGACCCGCAGCTTGGCGTAAGCCACTGCCGCTTCGCACGCCGCGCGGCCGACGCCGAGGTTGATTGCCTGCGTGAGCGGCGCGCCGCGACCGTCGCTATGCGCGTCGTGCAACCGTGCGGCGGGTTGCGATTCGAGCACTTGATCGGCGGGAATGCGGCAATGGGTGAATTCGAGATGACCGCGCACGCCGTGATACCAGGCGAGCTTCGGCGTCCCCTGCGCTTCGCCGCGCGCCTGAGCATCCCGGATCACGAGCCCGGCGCACTCCCGGGGCACCAGCAGCCCGATCGTTCGATCCGCCTCATCCTTTACCGCCGCCGCCACGACGAAGAGCTTCGCCAGCGGCGCATTGACCACGAACCGAGCCGTACCCTCGAGCAGCCAGTCGCCGTTCGACTGTCGCGTCGCGGTGAGCGTCACGCCCGCAGCGACGGATGCCGGCCGGTGGTAGCCCCAACCCACGTCGGCCTCGGGATCGCGCCCGGCGCAGGCGAGGTGAAAATCGTCGTCGTCGAGAAAGCGCGGCAGGTAGCGATCACGCTGGCGCGGTGTCATCGCGCCTTCGAAGAGCCCGCCCCCAAGGCGCGCCGTTTCACCCAGGGTGGCTGCGATGTGCGCGTCGCCGGCCGCCAACTCTTCGAGGACGATGCAGCAGGTGAGTGCGTCGGCATTGGCGCCTCCTGCCTCTTCGGATAGCCGCAGGGCACGCAGTCCGAGGGCGGACGCTTTGCGTACGAGCTCGAGCGGCAGCGGGTGCTCCAGCGCCTGCAGGCGATCTGCGTTGAGTATCACGGGTTTCACTTCGTGCTCGACGAAATCGCGCACGGTGTCGCGGATCTCGAGCTGCTCGGGCGTCAGTCGCAGGTCGTACATCGTGCCGATTCCTTCAGCGTTCTATCGGGAGCAACCACACCACCCCGGCGCTTTGCGCCACCCCTCCTCGTGAGAGGAGGGGAGAATCTACGTTCCCCTCCTTTTCAAGGAGGGGCGGGATGCGACTCGCGGACGGGGTGGTTTCCACTTCAATTCCACTTCAGCCGCCGCACGGATTTCATACGCTGCACCGAATCGCCCGCGAGATGGGTCCAGATGACCGCATCACGGGCGAGCTTGTCGGCGGCCGCATCCATCTCCATCGCGCCCGCGCCGCCGTGGATGTCGAGATTGAGCGCGGTCACACGCTGCACCGCTTCGGTGGCGAAGTTCTGCAGCAGCAGGTGGTTGATCGAGCCGTGATGCGCGCTCTTGTCGTCCGCCTCCATCGCCACCCGCAGCACGAACGAGCGCAACGCCTCGGCCAGCATGTGCATCTCCGAGAGCTTCAACTGGATCGCCTGGTTGTTCTTGAAGTACGCCGATCCGGGCCAGCGCGTGCGCGCCTCTCGCGTTGCCTGCTCGATGGCGCAGTCGCAGATGCCGAGCGCATTGGCTCCGAGCTCCAGGTCGCCGAAGGGCGCCGAGGTTCCCGTGCGCAGATCGAAGCCGCCGTTCACCTTACCGACGATATTCGCGTGCGGCACGCGTGCGTCTTCGAAGATCAGCTCGCCGTTCTGGTAGAAGCGCCAGCCGCTCTTGTTGAAGATCGTGCCGATGCGAAGGCCCGGCGTATCGATGGGAACGAGGAATTCCGTGCTGCCTTCGCGCTGGCTCACGTGCGGGTTGGTGCGCGTGCTGACGAAGTAGAGCTTCGCCACGCCGCCATTGGCGATGAAACACTTCTCGCCATTCAGGATCCATTCGTCGCCGTGCGGCTCGGCCTTCAACTTCCAGCCCCAGCGCGGATCGTCGTCGGGCGGAAGACGGTGATCGGAGCCGGCATTGGGCTCGGTGCCCGCATGGCCCAGCAGGTAGGTGTCGTCCTCGACGAATGCCGCCAGAAAGCGTTGCTGCTGATCCGGCGTGCATACCGCAGCCATCATGTGGCTCCACTTCCAGCATTGGCTGAAAGTCTTGGCGATAGCGCTGTCGCCCTTGGCGAGCTCGGTGATGACCAGCGCCTGGGTGACGAAGTCGATGCCGTGGCCGCCCCATGCCTTCGCGACCACGGCCGTGCGCAAGCCGAGCTTCGAGCCCTGGCGGATGATGTCCCAGTCGAACGGTTCGTGCCCGCCAGGAACGCGATCACGGGCGAGCGATATGGGCGCGATGACCTCGCGCGCGAATTCGCGCGCTTTCGCTTGCCAGGCGCGTTGCTCCTCGGTCAGCGTCAGATTCATCGGTTCTCCTCCGGTCGCGTGCGCCCCTGTGCAGCACGCGCATCGCGGACTTTGCACCGCAATCCCGGCGCGGGCCGCATGCATGAACCATATACCGTGGTCGCAGCGCTGCGCAATTGCTTTTTGCGTCGAACGATCAAACTCGCGCCATGGCGATCAACCGACGTCTGCTGCTCGCATCGCGCCCCGCCGGTATTCCGGGGCCGCACGACTTTCAAGCCGACACCGTGCCGGCGCGCGCGCCGAGGGCCGGGGAAGCGTTGCTGGAGACAGTCTATCTCTCGATCGATCCGGCGATGCGCTCGTGGATGAGCGAGGGCACGGGCTACCAGCGGGGCATACCGCTCGGCGAGGTGATGCGCGGCGGCGGCATCGCACGCGTGCTCGAGAGCCGCGCCGATGGGCTCGCTGCCGGCGATTTCGTGCAGGCGCGGCTCGGCTGGCAGACGCACCCGACCATCGCCGCGCGCTACCTGCAGAAGCTCGATCTTGCGCTCGGTACGGTGGAAGACTGGATCGGCCCGCTGGGATTGAGCGCCGTGACCGCCTATTTCGGCCTGCGCGATGTCGGCGGGCTGCGGCCCAACGACCGGGTGCTCGTCTCCGCGGCGGCCGGCGGCGTCGGTCAGATCGCCGTGCAGATCGCGCGTATCGAAGGCTGCCGCGTGGCCGGCATCGCCGGCGGTGCAGCCAAGTGCGCGTTCGTCGCGAACGATCTTCGAGCCCATGTCGTGATCGACTACAAAGCGGAAGCGGACCTGTCCGCGGCGATCGGCCGCGCGTGTCCGGAAGGCATCGATCTGTACTTCGACAATGTCGGCGGGCCTACGCTGGATGCGGCGCTGGAGCATTTGCGCCCGGGTGCCCGCATCGTGCTATGCGGGCGCATCTCGCAGGCCACGGCTTCGCAGCCCTACGGCATTCGCAACCTCGGCAAGCTCGCCGCCGCGCACGGTCGAATGCAGGGCTTCCTCGTGTTCAACTACCACGCGCGCTACGAGGAGGCGCGAACCTGGCTGGCCGCCCGGCTGCGCGAAGGCAGCCTCACGCAGCGCCTGCACGTCCTCGACGGCCTGGAGCAGGCGCCGGTCGGGCTCGGGATGCTGTTTCGAGGCGAGAACGCGGGGAAGCTGGTCGTTCGCGTCGGGGATACGTCCGCCTGAACGACGTCACTTCCGCGGAGGCGTAAGTCCAGGACGATCTTGCTTGCCTTCATGGATTGCCGTTTACACGGCGATGACGCCGCCTTACACGATTACACTATCGACGATCCAGAATACCGAATTCAGGGATGTCATCATGCGAACCAGAGTCACCGAGCTGCTCGGCATCGAGTACCCGATCATCCAGGGCGGCATGCAATGGGTCGGCACGGCCGAGCTTGCTTCCGCTGTATCCAATGCCGGCGGGCTGGGCATCCTGACCGCGCTCACCCAGCCCACCCCGGACGACCTGCGCAAGGAGATCGCCCGCTGCCGCACGCTGACCGACAAGCCGTTCGGCGTGAACCTCACCATCCTGCCGACCATCACACCGCCGCCCTATGACGAGTACATGCGCGCCATCGTCGAAAGCGGCATCAGGATCGTCGAAACCGCCGGCAACAATCCCAAGGACTTCGCGCCCAAGCTGAAAGCGCACGGCATCACCATCGTGCACAAGTGCACCTCGGTGCGGCACGCGCTATCCGCCGAGCGCCACGGCGTCGACATCGTCAGCATCGACGGCTTCGAGTGCGCCGGCCATCCGGGCGAAGACGACGTGCCGAACCTGGTCCTCGTCCCTGCCGCGGCCGATGCGCTGAAGATCCCGATCGTCGCCTCCGGCGGCATCGGCGACGGCCGCGCCATGGCTGCGGTCATGACGCTCGGCGCGCAGGGCATCAACATGGGCACGCGCTTCATGTGTACGGTCGAAGCACCGATTCACGACAAGGTGAAGCAGGCGCTACTGAACGCCAGCGAGCGCGACACGAATCTCATCTTCCGTACCATGCGCAACACCTCGCGGGTGCTTAAGAACGCGGTCTCCGATCAGGTGGTCGCGATGGAAAAATCGGGCGCGAAGTTCGAGGAAGTGCGCCATCTGGTCGCCGGCGCACGCGGGCGGGTTGCGGTGCGAACCGGAGACATCGATGCCGGCATCGTTAGTGCCGGCATGGTCGTCGGGCTCATCCGCGACATTCCGACCTGCACCGAGCTGCTGCAGCGGATCGTGCGCGAGTGCCGGGAGTGTCTGCGGGCCGCGAGCGCGATGGCGAGTTGAAGGCCTCAGTGTTTCCCGCCGCGCGAGAGGCTCGACTCCATGAGGTCGATCTCGTGCACGAGGTGCCTGAACACGGTGTCGTCGATGGTATTCGAGCGGCGCAGGTCGTACAGTTCGTCGCGCTCGGCCTTGAGCGCCTCCCGGCGCAGGCGACGCTCGGCGTCGAGCAACCGTTGCATGTCGGTCGCGTCTTCACCGCTGAGATCACCGTATTGCAGGCGCCGGCGGTAGACGTCGAGCAGATGCGCGGCCGCCTCGGCGCGCACGCTAGTCTCGTCCTTCGATCCGGTGGGCTGTTCCGAGAGCGCCTCGATGCGGCGAATGGCGGCCTCGGCGGACGCAATGCGCGCATGGATCTCGCCACCGGTGCGCGCCTTGCGCGGCAGATCCGCGGTGAGGCCGCGGGTCAGCAACGGCATGCCGACGCTCGCGATCAGCAGCGAGAACAGGATCACACCCATCGCAATCGAGATGGCCGCATCGCGCGCGGGAAACGGCGAGCCGTCCGGCATGAGCAGCGGCAGGGTGAGAACGCCGGCCAGCGTGATCGCACCGCGCACGCCCGCAGCCGCCGTCACGGCCAGAAGGCGCGTGGCAGGCGCGGTCCGGGTTTCGCCGCGCCAGGCCGCGCGGAATACCGTCGCCATGATCGCTATCCACACCCAGAAGAAGCGCAGCGCGCCAAGCCCGAGCGTGATCAACGCCATGTAGCCCAGAAGATGCCAGCCGCTGCCGGCTCCGACCTCGGCGGCGACACGCGGCAGGCTCGCCAGCATCGCCGGAAGCTGCTCGCCCAGCAACACGAAGATGACACCGTTGAGCGCGACCTGCACCGTGTCCCAGACGGCGGTTCGCTGCATGCGCGTGATGGCGAGCGCAGGCCCGGACAGCTCGTTGTAGTGCATCGCGATGCCCGCAACCGCGGCGGCGAGGATGCCGGAGACGTGCAAGTGCTCGGCCGCCATGTAGGCGGCAAACGGAATCAGCAGGCTGATGAGCACCTGTGATGCCGGCTCCTCGCCGGCATAGCGCACCAGCCCGCGATTGAGCATGCCGATGATCCAGATGACGGCGATGCCGACCAGCACGCCGCCGCCGGCGACCGCCAGGAAGCTCACGGACGCGCTGCCCACCGAGAATTCCCCGGTCAGCGCGGCGGCGACCGCGAAGCTGAAGCACACCAGCCCGGTCGCGTCGTTCAGCAGCGATTCGCCTTCCAGGATGTGCATCAGGCGCGAGGGCAGCGGCGTGGCGGCGGTCATCGCGCTCACCGCAACCGGATCGGTGGGCGAGAGGATCGCGGCGAGCGCGAAGGCAACCGCGAGCGGCACCGCCGGGACCAGCCAATGGATGAAATAGCCCATGCCGATCACGGTAAACACCACCAGTCCGATGGCCAGCGCGAGGATCGGCTTCCAGTCGCGGAAGAAGGCGCCTTTTGGAATGCGCCAGCCGTCCAGGAAGAGCAGCGGCGGAATGAAGACCAGCAGGAACAGATGCGGTTCGAGCCGCACCCCGAGTCCAAGCCATGCAAGGCAGGCGCCCAACGCGATCTGCAGCAAAGGCAGCGGGAGCTTGATCGGCAACAGCCGCACGAGGAACGTGCTCGCGACCACCGCGAGAAGAAAAATCAGGACGTTCCCGACGGCTTCCATGCGCTTCTCCCTTGTTCTTCGATCAGCTGGATTATCGGTGCAACGACGCGAGGCCCTGGCCTGCATTCAGCCCGCGCCGCCGCTCGACGCGCCGCGCCACGGATAGCTATCCCGGGTCAAGCACGACTAGCGACCAGCGAGCCGCTACTGCGGACAACGGTCACACAACGCGTCGAAGGTGGCTGCCAACCCCGGGTGCGCATCCCGCGCGCCAGCCACAACCTGCGCGGCCCAATGGAAGTACGCTCGCTTGCGCTCGAGCGACCAGTTCGCGGGCGGCGCATGCAGCAGGTCGCGCAAGTTGCAGATCTTGTCGGCAAGCTTCACCAGCTTGGCCTGGTGCGAGGCGTGCGGCGCATGCTCGACCTGCAAGCGCTTGCGCTCGGGCCCGGAGAGCGACTTGTCGTCCGTCACCTCCAGCACGATGTCCGTGATGACCTCGCCGAATTTCGCGCGCAACTCCTCGGCTGTCGTCTCGGTATCCTCGATCGTGTCGTGCAGGAGTGCCGCGCAGAGCACATCGGCGTCGGAGATGCCGCCTTCATTGGCCAGCAGCTTGGCCAATGCGATCGGATGATTGATGTAGGGGGAAGCGTGAGCATCCTTGCGCCGCTGGTGACGGTGCTTTTCGGCCGCGAACTCGGCGGCTTTCAATACGAGAGCAATGGTCATGACATTCCTTGCCTGCAGCGGTCAACGCAGTTCCGGAGCAATCAACCGTACCTTGGAAAAATACGAGCTCGCACGGCAGTTCACCGCCGCGAAACAAAAACCTCCATCTTGCCGTTGGAGCCGATCATGCTGGTTGCGACCCACGAAACGAGACTGACGATCAGCGCCGCACCGACCGCGGTCCAGAAGCCGGAGAGCTGGAACCCCGGCACGATGAGCGCTACGAGCCCCAGCATGGCGGCGTTCAATATCAGCAGGAACAATCCCAGCGTCACCAACGTGATCGGCAACGTCAGGATGAAGGCCAACGGTCGCACGAGCCCGTTCACGATGCCGAGAAGGATGGCCGCGACGATCAGCTGCGAGGCCGAATCGAAGCGCATGCCCGCGAAGATCTCGTCGGCGACCCACAACGCCAGAGCGCTGATCGCAGTGCGTAAGAGGAATCCCAGCATCGTTCGTCTCCCAGGTTGCCGGCGCCGCCCGCCTTGTGATCGCAACTCGCTATCCTATCGAGCGTTCCTATTTCATGTCACGCCCGACCCTCACTTGCAGTGCGCGCATCGGCATGCAGGCCGATGCCGTTCGGCCGGCGCGAACCATGGTTCGCGAATTCCCGGCCTCACCCCCCAACCCCTCTCCCGGGGGGAGAGGGGAGCGTCCTGTCCGTATTGGACCCGTCGTCCAATACGGAACGATCAATAATAGGCTGCGGCACGTTCGGATAGCAGCCGGATTCGGTAAAGCTTCCGGAGCGGATTGAATCCCGTCCGCACGGCGCGTGCGGCAGCGTGGTCGCGAAAGGTGCGTTTACACGCTGGCCACTTGGTCGGAGAATCGAACGCACTCTCGCACGAACGCCCCGGTCCGCAGCCGGATGCAATACCTCAACCATCGCAAGAGGCATCGAAGTGACCACGACAGCGCATCTGTATAGTGCCGTAGACGAAGAGATCACGCATTACGAAGTCGATGTCGAGGCGGCGACGCTCACGCAACGCGGTTCGATCCGGGTGCCGTCCCTCGTTCAGTATGCCTGGCCGCATCCGTCCCGGCGTTATCTCTACGTCACGACCAGCAATCGCGGAGCGGGGTTGAAGGCCGACTGCAACCATGTGAGCGCCTGCCGCATCGATCCGGCCACCGGCGCGCTCACAGCGCATGGCGAGCCGGCACCGCTGCGTCAGCGCGCGGTTCACATGTGCCTCGACCATGCCGGAAACTACGCCGTCAACATTCACAACATCCCCGTACCGGGCATCACGATCCATCGCATCGATGCCGATGGCACGATCGGCGCCGAAGTAAAACAGCCCGACGGGCTCGATTTCGGCATCTATCCCCACCAGGTGCGCGTGATGTCTTCGGGCTGCACGGTGGTGGACGTCGATCGTGGCAACAGCGCGGCGCACGGCAAGGCCGAAGATCCCGGTGCACTGCGCTCGTTCGCATTCGACAACGGCGTCCTGTCGAGCCCGCACGTCGTAGCGCCCAACGGCGGCTACGGCTTCGGACCGCGCCACATCGATTTTCATCCGGAAAGGCCCTGGCTGTATGTTTCCGACGAACGGCGCAGCCAGCTTTACATGTTCCGCTATCCGGACGACCGCATCGAACCGGCGGCAGCGTTTACCTGCGATATGCTGGCCGATCGCGCTAACGCAAGACCGCGCCAGCTCGCCGGCGCCATCCACGTGCATCCCAACGGCCGCTTCGTCTACGTCGCCAACCGCGCCGACTACACCGTGGAGCACGAGGGGCAGAAGGTATTCGGCGGCGGCGAGAACAGCATTGCGGTGTTCGCGATCGATCCCGCGAGCGGCGAGCCCAAGCTCATCCAGCACGCCGACACGCGCTCCTACCACGTGCGCACGTTCGCGTTCGATCCGAGCGGACGACTCATGGTTGCAGCAAGCATCAAGCCCACCAAGGTTCGCGAGGGCTCGGCGGTGAAAACCGTGCCGGCCTCGCTCAGCGTGTTTCGCGTCCGCGCGGATGGCAAGCTCGATCACGCACGTACCTACGACGTGGAGTCGAACACGAGGACGCAATACTGGATGGGCATCGTCGGCCGCCCGTAGATGTCGCCACGCGCTGGTTTGGGCCGCACTCCGCGGATGACGATGAACGAAGGCGCACACTCATCTGCCGCGACCAAGCGGGCGGACTCCGTGAGCGGCAAGGGCAGGGCTTTCGTGCTCCTCGTGCACGGCGGCGCGGGCGTCATCGAGCGCTCGGACATGACGCCGGCAACGGAGCGTGCCTACCGCGACGGCATGACGACCGCGCTGGCGGCGGGCCGCGAGATCCTGGCTCGCGGCGGGAGCAGCCTCGACGCCGTGGCCGCGGCCGTGTGCGTGCTCGAGGACGATCCGCTCTTCAACGCCGGGCGCGGAGCGGTCTTCACGGCCGAGGGCAGCAACGAGCTGGAGGCCGCGGTCATGGACGGCGCAATGCTGCGCGCAGGCGCCGCGACGCTCGTCACGACGGTCAAGAATCCGGTGCTGCTGGCGCGGCTCGTCATGGAGCAAACCCGGCATGTCATGCTGGCCGGGCACGGCGCAGAGGCGCTCGCGCGCGCACATGGCCTCGCGATCGTCGAGCCCGATTACTTTTACACCGAGCGCCGCTTCGATGCGCTGCAACGCGTGCGGCACGCGGCCGCCGCGCAGCAGCGCGATCCGGCCACCGAGTCCGACAAGCATGGAACGGTCGGCGCGGTGGCACTGGACGCAAACGGCAATCTCGCCGCGGCCACCTCGACCGGCGGGCGCAACGACAAGATGAGCGGACGCGTGGGCGACACGCCGACGATCGGCGCCGGAACTTATGCGAACAATGCGACGGTCGCCGTTTCCGGCACGGGCGAAGGTGAGTACTTCATGCGCACGCTGGCCGCTTTCTCTGTCTCGGCGCTCATCGAGCATCGGCGCTGGACGGTCGAGCGCGCCGCGAAGCACGTGGTGCACGAGCAGCTCGCATCGCTCGGCGGTACCGGGGGCGTGATCGCGCTCGATCGCAACGGCCGCTTTGCCATGCCGTTCAATACCGCGGGCATGTACCGAGGGCATGTCGGGCCGGATGGCGACCCGATCGTAAAGATCTACGCTGACGAGTAGCCATCGATTCCCGCCGACGCGACAACCCGGGCGCTCAGCGCGTGTGCGGCCGCAGAACCAGGCCATTCGAGGACAACGCATACCGCCACGGCCGTTCGGGCCACATGCCCACCGTCGCATCGAGCGGCCGGTCGTGCGCCAAGTGCTCCAGCGAGAACAGCGTGGCCGCGTGGCCGATGAGCATGAGGCTGTGGCCGCCGTGGCGCTCGGCGACGTCGGTTAGAAAGCTTCGCATCCGTTGCACGACCTGGTCGTAGCTCTCGCCGTTGGGATACGGCGCATGGATCGCGGCCATGCGGGCGGCCTCCATCTCCTGTCTCGGGCGGCCCTCGTAGATGCCGTAATCGCATTCGCGTAGCCGCGCGTCCTGGAGCAACGAAATCGGCCGATCCGCGAACATGAGGTAGGCCGTGTCGTACGCGCGCTGAGTGTTCGATGCATAAGCCGCATCGAAGTTCTGCTGCGCATAGCGCTGGCGCAAGAGCGTTTGCGCCTGCTCGCGCCCATAGGGCGTGAGCGCCACATCGTAGTGGCCGGACGCAATGCCCTGCGCGTTGTGATGCGTCTGGGCGTGCATTTCCAGCCAGAGGTCGATCATCGAAGTCTTGTTCGCGGATGTGCGTAGGTCGTCGGGAGCGTATCGCGGGAAGCGGCTTGTCAGCCGCATTTCCATCCGTCAATGCGTGGGCCGAGGCCGCGCACGGCGTCGGACCGGAGCCTTCTCGCGCTCGATCCGGGGCGTCGGCGTTCCCGACCAGGTGAGCCGCCAGGTGTCGCTCCGCCTCACGTTGCCGACCAGCGCCGGCCGGAAGCACGCGAGGTTGGTGCCCTTCGCTTGGCGGACGCTCGGGTACACGACGCCGAGCGAACCGGCCTCCAGCAAGCGCGTGGCGAGGCGCTGGGAGGCGACGTAGCGCTTCGGATCGAGGCACGAGGTAAAGCGCGAATCGCCGCGCAGTTCGTGAAACTCGCTGCTGAAATCCGCCAGCATCGCTTCGTACGTGACACTGTCGTCGAAGCGTCCGATCTCCTGGTATTCGACCGATTTGTGGAAGGCCACTTCGGCCAGCGCCGTCTCGGCTTCGATCGAGCAGTACCATGCGCCTCGGTCTGAGCCGCTGAAGCGCGCGCCCTCCGGGCGAGCGTAAGTGAATGCCGCGTTGACGATGCGGAAGTTGGGCACGCCGAACACGAGCTCCTCCACGCCGATGCCCGGCAGCAGCCCGCGTTCGCCGCGCAGGCGCTCGTTGGTTGCGTTGTCCAGATCGAACAGGTCGGCGAGGTGCGCCTCGCTCTCGGCGATGCCGGCAAGCACCGAATCCTCGCGCGGTGCGAATCGCGATGGAATGAGACGGCAGGTATCGAACCGGCGCAGCAGCGTCGTTTTCGGCAGCGGCGAGCTCACGCACCGCCTCGGCGCGCATCGAGGAGCTTGCGCACGGTCTGCATTGCCAGCAGGCCGCCGGCCATGGTGTAGTCGAGCGGCGTTCTGCCGCCGAAGATCGCGTTCCTGTTGGGAAGCTTCATCCACTCGTCGGCCAGTTTGTCGCCGTACAGAATGTGCAGCGCCTTGTAGATGCCGACGAGGTAAGAGATGCGGGTGATGCGGTCGACTTCCAGAACCCGCTGCGGGTTCTTCTTCCATTCGTAGTAGGCACTGCTGGAGAGGCCGCCGAGGAGCTCGCGCGCGTCCTCGTCGCGCAGCTTCCAGCGCTCGACCAGCTTGAAGAACCCTTGCAGCGCCGAGCGCGACAAGCGCTCCCGCTCGGCTTTCGAATTGAGGTCGACCAGCGGGGTTCGGTCGAAGCTGCTGGCGGGATAGGCAAGGGGCCTGGCGCTCATCATGGACTCCGGTTACGGCATTTATACGCTCCGGATTCGGAGAATGCAAGAATGCCGCCACGGAAGCCGGGGCAGACCGCCCGGCAGCCCGTTCGACCCGACTGTTCCCTCCACCGGGGCAAATTCATCCTGCGCCGAACATTCTGCGCGCGAGCAACGTCTGCAGGTCTCGCCGCCCATCTGCAATCAGGTACACGTAGACGCGCGAGCCGTCGACACGATAGACGATCCGATAGGGTTTGAAGTAGGTCTGACGAAACTCCCGGATACCGAGCGCCAGGAGTTCCTTGGGATGCGGGCCGCGTGCCGGAAACGCCGCGAGATCTGCCAACGCTGCTTCGATCCCGTCCAGGACGTGCTCCGCGCGCTCGGGACTGTCGCGCTCGGCAATGTACTCGTGAAGCTCCTCGAGATCGTTCTGCGCATCCTGGGTCAGCAGGACTTCATAGCGCACGGGCTACGCCTTCCGTTTACGGATGCGCTCGATGACCTTCGCCGCCGGCGCCAGGTTTCCTTGTTCGATCTGTCGATTTCCGAGCGCCAGGATCTTCAGCAATGCAAGCGTTTCCTGAATCGACTCATAACTCGCAACGTCCTGCATTACGGCCTTGGCCTCCCCGTTCTGGGTAATTACGAGCGGTGTGCGTTCCTCTGCCAGCCTATGCAGAACTTCGGCTGCATGGGCCTTCAGGTAGCTGATGGGTTTGATATGGGTCGAGTACTTCATCGTCGATTCCTCACAATGAGGACTGAATATAGTCCTTATATGGACCTGACACAATGGCCCCGTGCGCGCCTGCCGGCATGATGCTGCCTCCAATCGGAGATAATCGGACCGAGCCCCGAGAAGCGCATCAAGGCATTCCCGCAGGCCCCGACCATCGGCGCCATGCTACCGTTTTGAACCGAAGCAAGAGGACACACATCGATCATGACACCGAACGACGGTTATTACGAAGTGCTCTGGCCGCGCGCGCCGCGCCAGATGCAACAGCGCGCATTGGCGCCACGACTCGACCGCCTCGAAGGCAAGACCATCGCGGAGCTCTGGGACCAGCTCTTCAAGGGCGACGTGGTGTTCGATCTGCTGGAGAAGGGCATCCGGTCGCGCTTTCCGGAAGTGCGCTTCGTCAGCTGGCGCGAGTTCGGCAGCACGCACGGCGGGGATGAAAAGGCGGCGCTCGCGGCCTTGCCGCAGCGTTTCAAAGAGCTCGGGGTCGATGCCGTCATCTCCGGGATGGCGTGTTGAGGCAGCTGCACGCCCGCCGTGTTGCGGGCGAGTGCGGTATGCGAAGCGGCCGGCATTCCTTCCTCGTCGCTTGTATGCGAAGGATTCATGCGCCAGGCCGGTGCGACCTCCGTGGGGCTGGGCATGCCCAACATCCCGCTCGCGCTGGTGCCCGGTCATATCGGCACGCAGAGCCGGGAAGAAATCGAACGCAATATCCTCGACGTGACGCTCGACGGCGTCATCCAGAACCTGACCGCTGCCAGCGCCGCCAGGGGCGATCCTGCCGAGCCCGGCCCGCACGACGTCGTCTTTCGTGGCGGACTCAATGCGGTGAACCAGTTCTTCGTCGAGAACGACTACTCCGACGGGCTTCCGGTCATTCCGCCGACGCACGAGGCGGTCGAAACTTTCCTGCGCCACAGCGACCACAAGCCCGACGAGATGCTCGGCGTGCTGCTGCCCGACAACCGCGCGGCCACCGTATGGAGCATCGCCGTCAACGGCGTCATGGCCGGCTGCCGCCCCGAGCACATGCCGATCCTGGTCGCGCTGATCGAAGCGATGTGCGATTCGCGCTATGGCGTCGAGCACAGCGGCAACACACCAGGCGGCGACACGCTCATCATTCTCAATGGTCCCATCATCAAGCAGCTCGGCTTCAATTACACGCAAGGCGCGCTGCGTGATGGCTTCCTGCCGAACACCTCCATCGGGCGCTTCTGGCGGCTGTACCTGCGCAATGTCGCCGGCTTCCTGCCGCATCGCACCGACAAGGCGACCTTTGGCAACACCTGGCGCGTGGTGCTGGCCGAGAACGAGGACGTTCTGCGGGAGATCGGCTGGGAGCCCAACAGCGTCGAGATGGGATACGTCGCCGGCGACAACACCGTCACGGTGGCGCGCTACACCGGCGGCGGGTCGCTCTCCTCGGTCTCCGGCAGCACGCCGGAAGAGCTCCTGCCCTACGTCGCCGATTCGGTGCAGCGCTTCAACAACTGGCAGGTCACCTTCACCACCAGCCATGGCATGGGGACGCTACGCCCGCTGGTCGTGTTGAGCCCGATCCTCGCCCGCACGCTCGCCAAGGCCGGCTGGTCGAAGCTCGACGTGAAGCGTTATCTCTTCGAGCATGCGCGCAGGCCGGCGTGGGATTTCGAGCGCCAGCTGCGCGACTGGAACATCCGCGGTGTCTGGAATCTCACCGATGATGTGAAGGAAGGCCGCATCCCCAAGCACTTCCTGGAATCGGAGGATCCGAACCGGATGGTGCCGATCGTATGGAAGCCCGAGGACTACATGATCGCAGTCAGCGGCGACGAGCTGCGCAACAACGCCTACGTTTTCGCGCACAACGCATTTCTCGGCTATCCCGTTGGCAAGAAGATCCGGGTGCCGAGTAATGATCGGCCTCCTTCCTGAAGAGACTCGACGATGACGGCAGAGGTCATGCCGACGTACCGTACATGTTCGCGCAACGCAAAGGGAGGCTATCGATGTCTGACCGTGAACCGACCCGCTTGTCGACACTACTCGGCGACTATCCGGGCACGCTTGCGCTGAAGCGCGGCGAGGTGCGCTCGCCCGGCCTCGTGCTCGATTTCGCCGACGTGAAGGCGCCGCACACCGCGTTCAAGCGCGTCGTGCGCCAACTCGAGTTCGATGTTGCCGAGCTCGCCCTCGTGACCTACATCATGGCCAAGGCATACGGAAAGCCGCTCGTGCTGTTGCCCGCCGTATTGTTTTCGCGCTGCCAGCATCCCTACCTCGTGTACAACGCCGAACGCGGCCCACTTCGTCCGGGCGATCTGGCCGGACGGCGGGTGGGCATACGCGCCTACTCGGTGACGACGGTCACCTGGGTCCGCGGCGTCCTGGCCGACGACTACGGACTGGATCTCGATCGTGTGCGCTGGGTGAGCTTCGAAGAGCCGCATGTCGCCGAGTACCGCGACCCGCCCACGGTCGAGCGGGCCGCGGAAGGCAAGGACGCGACGGCGATGCTGCTCGCCGGCGAGCTGGACGCTGCAATTCTCGCCAGCGTGCCGCACGATCCTCGCCTCCAACCCGTGATTCCCGATCCGCTCGCCGCCGGCGCGGACTGGCAGAAGCGAAACCGTGCGCTGCAGTTGAACCACATGGTGGTGATCAAGGAATCGCTGTCGAAATCTAACCCGCAGGCGGTTGGGGAAGTGTTCCGACTGTTGGCGCAGAGCAAGCGGGCCGCCGGAGCACCCGCGCCGGGCGAGATCGATCCCATCCCGCTCGGCGTCGAAGCGCTGCGGCGCAGTCTCGACGTCGCCCTGGCCTATACCTATCGGCAAGGGCTTATTCCGCGCCGGCTGGCCGTGGACGAGCTGTTCGACGACGTAACCCGGGCGCTCGAACCCTGAGGATCGGTGCGGGCGATCGGGATGTTCCGGACGCCCTGCCTGTTCGCTGCCATCACGCCAATCGAACGATCCCAGCCACGTTGGCGAGATTGCGGCCGCCCTTCACCGTCTTGTTGTTGCGATTTCCCTCGGCGGTCGTGAGCGTTACGCCGTTGCCCGAGCCTTCGAGCACGACGCCGATGTGATCCAGCGTCCTGTCGTCGTCGAACCATTCGAAGCAGACGATATCGCCGCGTTGAGGAGGCGCCAAGTCGGGCGTGAACCAGCGTCGTTCCGACTTCGCCCAGGCCTTCCATGTTTCCACCAATGCCATGGTCGCACTTCGTCCGTCGGGCCGATCGGGAATCGCGTAGCCTGCCTGGCGTGCGCAGAACGTTACGAAGGCCGCACACCAATTGTAGAAGACGGGCGCCGCACCGATGTGACCGAGCCGGCGCATCGGCTCGCGCAGCGGCTGCAGATACTTCTCGGCCGCGGAGTCAGGCCCGGTCCACATCAGTCCGAGCTGCGCCTCGGCGTCGGCGATACTCGCAAGCCGTTCCCGCGATGCGCTTGCGAAGTCCGGCGGGACATTCGAGGTCGGCGGCAGCGTGCCGCCGAGGGCCACCCAGGTTTTGGGACCGACAGCGCCATCCGGCGTGAGCGCATTGACGATCTGGAAGCGCCGAACCGCGCTTTCCGTATCCTGACCGAACTCGCCATCGATCGGCCCTGGGTCGAAACCCCGCGCCGCAAGCGCACGCTGAACGAGCTTCACCCGCTCGACGCGACTCGGCGGACCTTTCGGGCCGCGTCTGAGCTCCTCGGTGAACCGGGGCAGAACGAGCGCCGCCGGATCGAACGTGGTGCCGTCTTCGGGAAAGTGAGGCAGCGGGCTACCACCGGCGTAATCCAGGCTCCACGCCTCGCCCTTCTGGCCGACGTTCGGCACGCGAAAGATCGAAGAGCCCGGAAAGCGGGTGAGATAGCTCTGCAGCCGGGCCGCCGGGGCCGGCTGCGCTGCGTCCTCCTCGCTGCCCCAGATGGGCAAGACAGGCGATCGAAGCTCCATGTCCCGGTGCGCCTGCAGCGCGGCTTGCACTTCGGCGTCGTCGCTCGCGCCGAACGTCCACTTCTCGAAGTAGACCTGCGGGAATGCGATGTCGCAATGCTCGTCGAGCAGCCGCCACGGCACTTCCCGGTGAAAAGCAGGATTGCCGAACGAGGTGTAGCCGACGAACTTGTCGCCGGTCGCCTCGCGCACCGACCGTAGCAGCTCGCTCAGCGGCTCTCTGGCCGAAGCCGCTTTCACTTCGGCCTCGACGTCGAAGATGTAGCCGTCGAGTCCGCAATCCATCGCCATTCCGATCGCCTCGACTTCAGCGCCGACAGGAATCGACGTACGCTCGTCGAAGTGGTAGCCCCAACCCACGACGCCAATCCCTCGTTCGAGAAACTTCTCGATGATCTCCGGCGTGCACTGGAACGCCCAGAAGAAATCGCGCGCGCCGTTGCCCGAGCGATCATCGAAGCATTTGAGATAGACGCGATGGCAGCCCACGCGAACGAGCATGTCGAGGTAATCGGGGCGGATGCGCGCAAGACGCCAGATCCATACGCCCTGCGACGTACCTCTGGCGATGGATTCGATCTTCGAAGCGGGCAGCTTGGCCATGAGGGTTCCTCGCTTCTCAACCGTTCTTGCGATACACGGTTACAACCGTGTTCCTGTCCTCGACCAGCATCACGCCGCTCCACTGCCGCACGAAGCCATCGGGCGGCGGCGCATCGCCGCGCACGACCCGGACGTCCGCCGGGAGCTCGTCCAGCTCGACGAACGTCACGACGTTGGTGATCTCACCGTCGACGGCGGCGAGCTGGCTTCGCAGAAACCTCGAGGCCAGCGCCTCTTCGGATGCGATGCCGTTTTCGATCTGTGCCAGTGTTTTCGAACCGCTGACCTTCATCAGGTATTCGGACATGACAAGTCTCCTGTCGGGAATCGGGCATCGAACGGACTGCAGAATCAGAGCTGCGCCTTGATCTTCGCGGCGAGGGCACGATCGCGCAGGCGTTCGCGGTAGCTCTTGCGCAGCGACTCTCTGGCTTCGTCGAGATTGTCCTGCGGCACGTCGACGAGACCGAGCAAGGCCAATGCGGCTCGAGTCTTTTCCAGATCTCCATCCCGCAGCAACGCGATAATCTTCAGAGTCGCTGCCGCGCGATCCGTCACCTCCGGCTCGGATAGCACGTCCAGCTCGCGCGGCTTGCTGCGGATCTCGCCCGTTTTCGCGTCGATCGTGGATTGTGTCTGGGCAAGCGACGAGTCCAGCAGCTCGCGAATGGTGCTGAAGGTGCAGATGTCGGCATGGCGCTCGAGGCGGCTGTACGCTTCCGGGAACGGCAGCGAGCCCTCGGCGCCTTGCGTACGCAGAACGCTCGCAGATTCCTCCAGCAATGCGAACACGCGGCCCTTGATTTTCTTGGTGGTCGGGCCGGCGACGATCGAATCGTTGAAGTTCTGCAGCACGCCCTCGTAGGCCGTGTTGCCCGCGCCGTAGGCAGCCACCCAGTTCGAGTTGGCGCCCGCGATTCCCAGAATCGCGGTTCCCAACTGACGCACGATGTTCCAGTCCCTGCCTTCCAGGTCGACCTGCCGCCGTACATCGTCGATGCGATGAAACCAACGCAGGCAGTAGGCATTGACCAGGCCTATTCCCTCGTCGACGTAGTTGGCGATCGCACCGGCATCCTTTCTGGTCGCAGATGCCTCCGAGTACGTCGTGCGCGCGAGCTCGAGCGCCTTGTAGTAGCTGTCTGCCGGAATGTTTTCGGCCTTCGCAGCGTCACTGGCCGGATCCGCCGACACGTGGATCGGCCGGGGATTGAGAAGCTCGGCGCGCCCCCTGCTACCGGGGAGCGCACAGCCGGACAAGAAAGCGACCGCGATGGCGATCGCGAACACGACAAGACGATTCATCCGCTTCTCCTTTGAGCTTGCGGCCAAGCAGCCGGTCGCAAGTCTCTACCGGGGAGCGGGCGAAATCATCGGCCAAAGGATGGAGCGTCTCGGGGGGTCAGGTCTTGCTTGTTGCATCCAGCCCGAGTGCAACGTCGTTCATGCAACAAGCAAGACCTGACCCCCGCTGTTTAATCGTTTTCGTGCACGAGCCTTTCGAGCGCAGCGCTCATCCAGGCGAACCCGACCCGCTCCTGCTCCAGGCGCAAGCCTTTGCGGATACGGTTGTCGCGCAACTCGTCGTAGAGCGCGCGCTCGGCTTCGGTGAGCCGTGCGAGATCGTGCACGACCGGATCGTTTTCCTCGCCCCACGACGCTTCGTGCGCGAGAAGCGTGGCGCGGTCCATCAGAAACGATTCGACGCGAGGAAAGTGTTCGCGCAACCGGTCGAGGATGGCGAAGCCGTGCGTGTCGATGTCGCCCCAGTAGTGCAGAGCGCAGCGTTCCAGCCAGCGCGCCTTGCCGAGCGCCTCCCAGCCGTAACCCGCGCCGAAGACGACGATCGCCTCTGCCACCGGCGGGAAGGCCAGAAAATTGATCTCGTTCTCGGTGATGAAGGCGCGCCTTATCGGCGCCTGCAGCCGGGCGAAGCTATCGGCATCCAGCGTCACGTCCGGACACGTCGGCCCGGCAAGCAGGGCGAGGCGCGAGTCGAGCACCCGAAAACGGATACGGACGGGCTTGCCGAGGAAACCGTAGCGCTCGGAAAACTGCGCGCTGCCCGAGCGTTCGGCGCGGATCGCCGCGGCTGGCAGGACGAGATCGAGCCACTCCGAAAGCACGCCACGGTTCTGCTCGATGAGCTTGCTGTGCACGCCGCGGACATCGACCTGGCGCAGATACACGCCGGGCTGCGGATGCCGAACGATCCACGCAACCACGCCCAGCAGCCGCTCGAAGTCCTCGGCCAGGGCGAGCGCCTGCAGCGGACGGCGAGCGAGCCAGGGCAGCAGCTCCTCTTGTCGCCCGCGCGCCAACTCGAGCAGCGCGTCGTAGCGCGCAGCTTCGGCGCGTTTGCCGATGAAAGCGAGCGCCGTGTCTCGGTCGTCGACCCAGACCGACAGCGGCACGCGCTGCGGGCCCAGTACGCGATGGTTAAGCTCGCGCCATTCGATCCGGATCTGCGCGAGCGCGGTGAGCTCCGCGATCCAGGCCCGCACGGCCTCGAACTGCGTCGCGAGCTCCGCCGACCCGGGCGTTTTCAACGTGAGCCGCAGCGGAAAGCGCGGCCGCGCCGCATCATCGTCACGCAGCAGCTCGCCACGCTCCCACAGGCGCCGCAGCTGGGCCTTGAGATCGCCCGGTGTCGTCCAGCTCATGCGGCGAACTCGGCGCGGCGGGCGCGATACTCCTCGATGGTGAGGTTGCGCAGCATCGACGCCTGCCCGCCCTCGTTGTGGACGAAGCCCACGGCGGCGACGAAGGGCTCGATGATGTGGATCTTCTGCAGCGGCGTGACGATCAGGAGCTGCAAATTCATCTTCTGGAACAGCGTCAGCCCGTATTGCGCCGAATCGTCCGAACCGCGGCCGAACGCCTCGTCGATCACGACGAAGCGAAACGAGCGCGAGCGCACCGCGCCCCATTCGAGCCCGAACTGATAGGCGAGGCTCGCGGCGAGAATCGTGTACGCGAGCTTCTCCTTCTGCCCACCCGACTTGCCGCCCGAGTCGGAGTAGTGCTCGTACTCGCTCCTGTCTTCCCGCCAGCGCTCGCTCGCGGCGAACAGGAACCAGTTGCGCACGTCGGTCACCTTGGCGCTCCAGCGCTTGTCCAGCTCCGAGAGCCCTTCGCGCCCGCGGAAGCGATCGATGATCGCTTTCACCTGCAGGAACTTCACTTCCGAGTACTGCGCATCGTCGGAGCCGGTCAGCGCGCCTTCGGTGCATGCCCGCAGATCCGCCTGGAAGTCACGGGTCTCCGCATCCAGGCTCGGCTGCGATTCGAGCACGATGAAGCGCCCGGGGTTGTAATCGATCTGATCGAGCGACTGGTTGATGCGCCCGATGCGTTCTCGAATCGTTTCGCGCTCGCGCGCGAGCACCGCATTGAAATTGGCGATCTCGTTGATGGTGTTGACGTTGAGCAGCTCCTTGAAGCGGGCCTCGAAGCGCGGCAGGTCGTCGGCATCAAGGCGCGCGAGGAGCCCGCGATATTCGAAAGCCGCTTCGAGGGCCGCATCGAACTCGGCCGTCTCCAGCTTGTAGGCCTCCTTGAAGGCTGCCATCGCCTTGATGATGCGCTCCGCGAGGCGCTCCAGCCGTTTCGCCTCGGCGTCCATGCGCGTCTGCAAGCCGTCGCGCAAGTCGCGCTCGCGGTTGTCGCAGGATTCGACCGAGAGCTGATGCTCGCCGAGCGCTTGCGCGCGCAGCGCTTCGAGTCGCGTACGCAGCTCGTCTGCGATTTCCGTCACCAGCAGCGCGGTATCCACGCGCAGCATCTGCGCGGCTTCGGCCTTGGCTTCGACACTGCCCAGTTCCTTGTCGATCGCCGACAGCGCCTGTTCGGTCGCTGCGAGCGTGGCGCGCGCCGAATCGAGCTGGGCAGTGAGCTCGCGCAGTGCATCGCTGGCCGCTTCGAGACGCGCCTTTTCGTCTTGCAGGTGAGCGATCGTCGTCGCGCAGACCTGCCAATCCATCTCGTGGAAATCCTGAAACTGCGCCGCCGCAACCAGCGCTTCGAGCTGCTGGCGCAGCTTCGATTGTTCGGCTTGCGCCTGGGCGATCTCGTGAGCGATATCGCCCAGGCGCCGCTCCAGCGCTCGGCGCTGCGAATCCAGCGCGGCGATCTTGGCCGTGTTGCTCCAGCCCAGCACGTAGCGGCTGCGATCTTCGAGCCGGTGCCGGTCGTCCTTCTCGTGCCGCTCGCCCGGCGCTTTGACCTGGCCGGCGCGGGTAAGCGCGCGCACCTCGCGCCGGAACTGCTCCTGCGTCTGGCAGCAGGCGTAGTCGAAGCGATGGCCGAGCTCGCGTTCGAGCCAGCCGTAGAACGCCGAGTCGGGTTTGACGGCGAGCCTGCGCACCAGTGAATCGGGATGCGGCTGCGGAGCATCCGCCGCACGCGGCGGGCGCACACGGAAGTAGACCAGGCGAGCGGCGAGATGCGTGCGGTCCACCCAGGCCGCCACGTCGGCGTAGTGCGCTTCGGGCACGAGCAGCGACAGGCCGAAGTTGTGCAGCACACGCTCGATCGCGCCTTCCCAGTCGGCGGCCTCGTCGCGCACCTGGATGAGCTCGCCGGCGAACGGCATCGCCTCCTCGTCGAGGTGCAAGGCAGCACACAGGGCCTCGCGCATCGCGACCTGCGCCAGGGGGATGTTGTTGCGCCGGGCCTTCAGGCTTGCGATCTCCGCCTTGAGCGCATCGTGCTCGCGCTTGCCCTCGCGCAGCGACACGCCCCATTCGGTGATCCGGTTCTGCAGCTGGCCTTCCTGGTCGCCGAGGCGCTCGCGCCGCTCGCCCAGGAGGTTCTTCTGCGCGAGAAAAACGCTCTCGTCGCCGGCCACCGTCTCGCCGAGCGCTCGCATGAGGTCCGCATAGCGATCGGCGCGCTGCCGGCGCCGATCGCGTTCGCGCTCCTGGTCACGTATCTGCCCCGCCAGTTGCTCCAGCCGATCGCCGCCCTGCTCGGCCGCGGCGCGCTGCAACCGACCCACGTCGGCGCGTTGCCGATCGCGTTCTTCCTCGCGCCGCGCTTTTTGGGCATCTAGGCGCGCGCGATCTTCGGCGAGGAGCTGCAGCCGCCGGTCGAGCAAGGCGAGCTTCAAGCCCGCGAAGTAGGGCTTCAACGCCTCGCGGCAGGCACGCATCTGCTCGATCTCGGCCGCAAGCTCGCCGTGCCGGTCGCAATCGGCCACCAGCGGCGTCAACAGCTCGACCTGGCGCTTGGCCTTGAGCACGGCCTCGTGCGCCCGGTTGAGATCGTTGAAGTGTCCGATCAGTGCCTCGATGCGAGACCCCACGTCGAGCGCCTCGAGCATGTGGGCGCGCACGAAATCGGTCAGGTTGCCCACCGATTTCATGGAAACGGTCTGGTGGAAGAGCTCCAGGGCTTGCTCGTTTTCGATGCCGAGGCGGCGCCGGAACCACGCCGCATACTTCGGAAACGTCGTTTCGACCTCGACCTTGCGCGCACGCAATCGCCTGCGCAGCTGGGCGATATCGGTACCGAATTGGGCGAAGTCCTCGGCAATGGAAAGCTCGCGTTCCGCGCACGCGTAGAGCCGCTCGGGCTGGCCCTGGGGCTCCTTCATCCAGAAGACCTGCGCGAGCGTGACGGTCTGGTCGTAGGCAGCGTTGCGGAACACGCCCAGGATCGCCGAGTAGCTGTTGGGATCGCGCAGCGACACGGGTTTGGCCGCGCCGGTGACTTCATTGCGCTCGGATTTGTAGTGGCCGAGCACGTAGGAGCGCAGCGTGCGCTCGCGGCTTTCCGCCCCGGCCGCCTTGTTGTAGGCCACCCGGTGCGCGGGGATGAGCAGCGTGGTGATGGCATCGACCAGGGTCGACTTGCCCGAGCCGATGTCGCCGGTCAGCAGCGCATTGCGGCCGCCGAGCGCAAGGGTCCAGACGCGCTTGTCGAAGGTGCCCCAGTTGAATACTTCGAGACGCTCGAGGCGAAAGCCGACCAGGCTGTCGTCGGCGACGAAGTCGAGACCGAGCACGCGCGGCTCATTCATCGTTCGCGCCTTCGGTCTGCGTCTCGCCCCCGGCGAGCTGGCGCTGATAGACCGCCAGGCGTGCATCGAATTCGGCCAGCCACTGCGCGTCGACGAAGGCCTTGAGGATCCGGCGCACTTCGAAGCTCGGCGGACCGCTGGTGGTTTTCAGGCGGCGCAGGAATCCCAGGTCCGCCACCCGGTTGATATGGGTCTCGATCTGATCGATGAGCCTCGCCTCGTTGCTGCTCACCGGCAGGAATACGCGCACCAGCTCGACGATGTCGTCGCGCGAGAGCATCAGCCGGGTGTCGGCGCCGCCCGCATCGAACTCCGCGAGCTTCTTGCGCAGGAGCGCGAGCAGCAGGCTCACCGGAAACGAGAGCGGACGGCGGGCGACGAGCCGCGGCAGCCTCGGTGCCGCTTCGTCATCGCCGGGATCGGGGCGGCTGCGCAGGAACGCATAGCCCTCCGCCTCGTCGAGCACGAGATCCAGCCCGAGCACCGCCACGTAGTCGCGCACGCGCGCCTGCAGATCCATGAGCGCGCTCCACAGCTTCTCATCGCTTTCGCGGTACATCACGCCCTTGAGCAGCGTGACCGCGAGCGCCGACAGGTCGGGGCTCGCCGCCGGTGCCGTGCTGCTCGCAGCAATCTCGTCCATGGTCAACGCATGAAGATGATGCGCGGCAGGCGTGCTTGCCGCGTGGTCTGGACCCCGTCGCGGCCCGCGGCATGCCAGGCGATCACTTCGGTCGTGTCCTCGTCCACTGCCGTCCTGAATGCTTCGCTTCCCAGCTGCAGATAGGCCACCAGCTCGGCCAGGCCGTGCACGAGCGGCTGCGCTTGCACAAGCTCATGCAGCGTCACCTGCGATCGCGCCTGCAGCGCCTGGCGGATGTTGTGCGCAAGCTGCGCCCGGTCCACCACCACCTGCGCATAGAGCGCCGCGGGATCGAGATCGGCATCGCCCGATTCCAACGCGATATCGGCGATCACCGGCTTGACCGCCGGGCTGTACAGCGGCCGCTCCAGCGGCAGCTCGATGGCCGCGGACGACTCGGCGATCGACATGGTTTCGCCGTGCGGCGGCGTATCGCGCAAAGCCAGCGCCCTTGCCTCGATCCCGCGCAGGATGTCCATGATACGACGGTTTTCCAGCCATGCCTGATCGTCGAGAAAGCGCCGCAGCTGCTGCGAGAGCTGGGCGACGGTGCGCTGCGTATGCTCGCCGGCCTCGAGCCAGTCGTAGTGCACGCGCCGAGTGCGCGGGTCGGGATTCTGATCGGCGATCGGCGCCAACGCGAGCACGCGATCGAGCAGCGCCGAGAGCTCCTCCTGGCGCCGGCTCGACATGAGGAAATCCCAGAATGCGCGGAAGCTCTTGCCCTGATCGGAATCGGCGATGGCGTCGCGCTCGCCCATGATTCGCTCCAGCAGCGCGCCCTTGCCGCCTTCCCACAGCGCGATGCGCTCGCGCACGCGCCGGTCGAGCTGGCGGAAGTTGTCCTCGACTTCACGGAAGTCGGTCAGCAGCTCGCGCGCGAGCTGCATGAACTGCTGGAAGCGATCCTTGAGCGCCGTGTCGTCGAGCAGCGCCACCTCACCGGCTGCGACGCGCGCGATCTCCGCGTCGATCTCGTCGCGACGCCGGCGCAGCTCCTCGATGCGCTTGTCCGGGTCCGCCTCCGCGCCCGCACTCATCTGGCGCAGCAGCTCGAACAACGTCAACAGCCGGGATTCGGTGCCGACGAAGGCGCGCTCGGTGAGCATTGCGAGCCAGGCGATGGCCTTTTCGGTCGCGGGGGTAAGATCGAACAGCGGCTCGTCCGAATCCGGACCATAGTACTTGCGCAGCCACCCGCGCTCGGGGCTCGCCCACTCGTTCAGGTACTCGGCCGCCGGGCGCGGAAACGCATCGGGCCCGAGCCGCTCGCGCAGAGCGAAAAGCGTGTCTTCGAGCGCTTCGGCGAGATCCGCCGCCGCCATCACGCGCACGTTCGGGGCAACGAAGGTCCGGTGCAGGAAGCTCGCGACCAGCGCCGCGTGGTCCGAGCGTAGCAGCCGCCACGCCGGGTGGTGGCTGCGCAGCGCTTCGAGGGTGGCGTAGTCGAGGGTCACGCCAGGAAGGATACGTCAGGGTGAAAGCGGCGGGGAGTGGTCGTGCTCGATTGCGGGCGATACGCAGGCTCGGTCGCGGGCGTTTGCGCGCCATCAGGTAGTCACTCGTCCGGCTGGCTCCGTACGCCCCGCCGCGAACTTGCTTTGACGTGGCAAAAAACCGGAACCTCGCTGGGTAGGTCAAATCAAATTTTCTCGGGCAACGAAATCGTGAGCGTAAACGGAGGCTGAAGCAAATATGGAAAAGGTGAAGGCCGCATCTGCGGCAGGTTTGATTGCAACCCTCGTGATCGGTTCGATGCTGCTCATGAACAATGCCGTTCATGGCCTGCCCAACGTTGAAATCGGCAAGATGCTGGCAGCGCTGCTGGGAGAACCGAATCACGTCTTTTGCGGCTGGCTCGCTTTCCTCGTTCTCGGTATCTTCATTTGCAGCAACCTGTACGCATTTCTCGCGCCGAAGATTCCCATCCGGTCTTTTCTGGTCAGCGGGCTGTTGTTCGCGCTCGTATGCTGGCTCATCCTGATGGTCGTGCTCTGGCCGCTCGTCGGCGCCGATCCGTTCCTCCTCAATCGAGGCCACATTGCAGCGGCCGTTACGCTCGTGCTGAGTCTCGTGTACTGGCTCGTCTTCAGCATTGCCTATCGATGGCTTTGGGCGCCCGGGAGCGGTACCAACAGGCAGCAGGCCAAAGCATGAATCGGCGGTCATTGCCGAGCGCGCGCACCGACTGACGCCTGACCGCGCTAGTGCTGTTGCACGGACAATGCGCCCTATCGATGCCGAAGACTTTATGAAGCAACAGCGCCCAGCTCGTGAAGTGCTATCGCATCGAATCGACGCGCGTGATCATTGCGGCGTTATGCCCACGCTCTTGATCACCTTGTTCCACTTCTCGTACTCGACGCGAAGAAAGCGGCCGAGCTCCTCCGGGCTGCTGCCGATCGGCTCGACGTTGTAAGCCGCGAGCCGCGCGCGCAGCTCCGGTGTGGCGAGCGCGGCGACGAGCGTTTCACCGACTTCACAGGCAGTGCGGTCGAGACGAACAGGATGATCGGCGAGATTCCCACCAGCGACACCGGTGCGAGATCCCGGAACAGGTCGTAACCGAGCTTGCGGTATAGGGACGGCCCGATCGAAAGCGGGCCGAGGTTGGCGTACAGGATGGTATGACCGTCGGGTGTGGCCTTGGCGACGATCGCGGTTCCCACCGTTCCGCCCGCGCCACCGCGATTGTCGATCACGATCTGCTGCTTGAGGTTGGTCCCCCAAGGCTCGACCAGGGAGCGCCCCACCGCATCCATCGAGCCGCCCGGCTCGAACGGCACGACCATGCGGATCGGCCGATTCGGGAACGGCTGGCCGAGTGCCGCCGCACTGACAACGAGCGACAGGGCAAGCGCACAGGACGACATCAATCGCGTCATGACTTCTCCTCCGGGGTCAAAGCGAAAGGGACTACTTCAAGCGCGCTTCCAGCCAGTCCGCAACGTAGTCGATGCCGACCTGGCGGTTGTCCGCCTGGCAATGCTCGAAGCCGCCGTCCTCGCGCGAGAAAATCTTGAGCGTCTTGTCCTTCGATCCGACGGCACCGTACAACTGCTCGGCCACATCGCGCGTCACCAGCTTGTCTTCCGCGCCCATGGTGATCAGCATGGGACAGGTGATCTTGTCCGCCACGCCGTGCAAGGTGAACTTCTTCAGCTTCTACATCGCCGCATCCATGTCCGCGACCCCCATCACCCACGGCAGCTGGAAATGCGACGTCGCGACGCCCTTGCCATCCTGCTTCATCGCCGCCCAGCGCTTCTCCCAATTGGCGTGATAGTCGTAGTGCGGCCCCCAGGCAATGCAGGCCGCATAGCGCTTCTCGAACGCGGCAGCGCGCGGGGCATAGTAGCCGCCGGCGCTGTATGCGCCGATCGCGACGCGTGCAGGATCCACGTCGGCGCGACTCGCGACGTACTCGTATGCCGGCGTGCCCGCCGCCTCGTAGTCATAGCGCGAGGGAATATTTCGCAGCCGCAACGATTCGCCTTGTCCCGGTCCGTCGATGGCGAGGGTATGCATTCCGCGAAACGCGAGCTCGACACCGGCGAAGAGCACGCTCATCTCCTTGCAGTTGTCGAGTCCGTCGAACAAGACCAGCGTGGGCGCGCGTCCCTTGGCATGCGGCGACTTCATGAAATAGGCGGCGAGCGACCTGTCTTCATAGGGGACGTCGACCCGCTCCACGTTGGGGTAACGGCGCTCGAGGCCTTCGTGCGCGCAGCGCAGGCTCTTGCGATAGGTGTCGAGCTTCTTCTCGCCCGGAGCCACCATGCGCTCGGCCGTGTAGTAGTAGTTGGCTGCGCGCAGATAGCAGTTGCCCGCCGTGGCGTGCCTGCCTGCAGCCGCCGCGGTGTCGGCGAAGGCTTCGATCCGGGCCGCGAGGGCGCACCACTCTTCCCACCAGGCGTCGTCGGAATGCGTGCGCTGGTGCAGGCGCTGCACGACCTCGTCGATCTCGCCCAGCGCCACGGCATTCCATGGCGCCATGCCCTTGGTAATGAGGGTTGCATTCGAATACTGGTGGTTGTCGGCGAAGCTGTCGGTCCAGTTGCCCGGGTAGAACATGACGCCTCCCGTTCTTTTGCTTGGTGAGATCCTGATTATTGCATCGACTCGGCATACCGGGTCCCTCCTGCACGCAAATAGCAATGCCTCTTCTTCGAGCTCATCCGGTTTTCGATAAGCGCCTGGCCGCGAGGCAGCGGGCGTGTCGACGCGCGGCCGAGGCCACGGCTGCTTCGATGCTAGACTTCCCACCGGATTCATGCTGGTGGAGGAAAGCGCCATGGCCACTGCTACGATCACCTTCGGTTGCTCGCTGAATCAGGCCGAGCCGCATCATGTCGCGGAGTTCGCACAACGGGCCGAAGCATTCGGCTACGATCGGCTCGTTGCCGGCGAGCACGTCCAGGACGGCAACCCGCCGATTCCGCGCATCCTGTCGCTGCCGGTGCTGGCGGCGGCAGCCGCGGCGACCCGGCAAGTGCGGGTCATGAGCGGAATCGTGATCGCGCCGCTCTACCATCCGGTGATGCTGGCGAAGCTCGTCGCCACGGTCGACCGCATCGCCAATGGCCGGCTCGATTTCGGCATCGGCATCAGCGGCCAGCGCAGCACGCGCATCGAATACGACATCCTCAACGTGCCGGTGGAAACGCGCGGGCGGCGCACCAACGAGATGCTGCCGCTGCTGCGCCGGCTATGGACCGAGCAGCACGTGACGCACAAGGGCGAGTTCTATCAGTTCGAGGATGCAACCCTGCTGCCGCAGCCGGTGCAGAAGCCCTGTCCGCCGATCTGGATCGCAGGTCGAAGCGACGCCGCCATGAAGCGCGCCGCGACGCTGGGCGACGGCTGGTATCCCTATCTCTTCACCGTGCGGCGCCTGAAAGAAAGCAACGAGACGATACGCACGGAGGCCCAGGCTGCGGGACGCGACTTGGCGAATTTCCGCTTCGGCGTCGCGCAGCCGACCTCGATCTCGGAGGATCGCAGGGAAGCTCTGGCAGTGGCGGTGAAGAATCTCGGCAAGTACGCCACGGCCCAGCGCAGCGCCGAGGACGTCGCCAAGGGATTGTGCCTTACCGGCACCGTTCAGGACTGCATCAAGGGAATCCAGGATCGCATCGACGCCGGCGTACGGCACATCAACCTCGCGTTCCTCGCCAAGGACGAGCAGGATGCGTACCGTCAGATGGAGCTGGTGGCAACGCAGGTCATTCCGAGCTTCCGCTGACAGGCGGTTTATCGAGCGTTCCCTATTTCATGTCACGCTCGTCCCTCACCCCCAACCCCTCTCCCGGGGGGAGAGGGGAGCGTCGCGTCCGTATTGGACTGTCGTCCAATACGGAACGATCAATAGGGATGCTCTGAAAAACGTCATTCCCGTGGAAACGGGAATCCAGGATGCACTTGAATTCGCTGGACTCCCGCGTGCGCGGGAGTGACGTCAGAATAGGATAATCAGCGGTTCCTTTAGGGCTTCATGATGAGCTTGCCCATGACCTCGCCGGACTCGAACACGCGATGCGCGCGTGCGGCCTCCGCCAAGGGAATGCGGTCGTAGATCGGCACCTTGATCGTGCCGTCCTGCAGCATGCGAATCAGCGCGTTGGTGGCGCGCGCGCGCAGCTCGGGCCAATCGTCCAGGGTATGAATGGAGAAGTATCGATAGGCCAGGCTGCGCACGGGGGCCTTCTCGACGGCGGCGGCGAGATCGCCTTGCGGCGGGCCTCCCATGCGCCCGTAGAGCATCAGCATGCCGAAGCGATCGAGACAATCGAACAGCGAGATCATCCCGCTGCCGCCCGCGATCGTCAGGATCAGGTCCACGCCGCACCCACTGGTCAGTTGCCGGACCTGCGGCACGATGTCGCCTTGCGTTCGGTCGACGATTGCGTCGGCGCCTTGCGCGCGAGCGAAAGCGCCTCGCGCCTCGGTGCTGACCACGCCGATGACGTGTTTGCCGGCGGCCTTGGCGAGCTGCACCAGCGCCGTACCGACACCACCTGCAGCCGCCATCACCAGAACGGACTCGTACTCAAAGCCCTTCAGCGCGCTGTTCAGCAGATGCCATGCGACCTGATAGTTCGCGAGCCCCGCCACCTGGTCGAGATCGACGTTCTCCGGCACGGGATAGATCTTGTGCTCCGGCGCCTTCACGTACTCGGCATAGCAGCCGGCGCGCTCCTCGAACTCGCGCGCGGAGACGAACACCGGCTGACCGACGCGGAGTGTGCGCACCCCGGCACCGGTCTTCACGATCGTCCCGCTCATCTCGATGCCGGGGATCGCGGGGAGCTTCGGCATCCAGCGATAGGTGCCCTTGCGCACGTATGTCTCGGGCATGCAGACGCCGATCGCGTGCGCCTTCACCAGAACCTCGTCCGCGCCGGGCTCCGGCGTCGGCAACTCGACGTACTCCAGGACTTCCGGTCCCCCGGTATGGGTGATGCGGATGGCCTTCATTCGGTCTCCTCCCGCTCGCAGCGTCCGATGATTATAGGCGCGACCCCTCCATGTTCTCACACGCAAGATGCAAGACCCGCCCTTGTGATTATTGATCGTTCCGTATTGGACGACAGTCCAATACGGACGCGACGCTCCCCTCTCCCCCCGGGAGAGGGGTTGGGGGTGAGGGACGAGCGTGACATGAAATAGGGAACGCTCGATAGAATGCGCTGATCGCCCAAACGGTGCCCGTTCATGTCGAGCTTGGATAACCGCCCCGTAGCTGCCCTCACGATCGCCGGTTCCGACTCCGGCGGAGGCGCCGGCATCCAGGCCGACCTCAAGACCTTCGCCGCGCACGACGTGCACGGCTTGTCCGCGTTCGCCGCCCTGACCGCTCAGAACACGCGGGTCGTGACTGCGGTACACGTGCCGCCGGTGTCGTTCCTGCGCGCCCAGATCGACGCCTGCTTCGACGATTTCCGGATCGGCGCGGTGAAGCTCGGCATGCTGGCCAACGCGGCGATCATCGGCGCGGTTGCCGATGCGCTGGAGCATCATGTGCCGTCGCATATCGTGCTCGACCCGGTCATGGTGGCGACCAGCGGTGCGCGGCTGCTGGAGCCGGATGCGCTCGATGCGTTGCGTGCGCGGCTGCTGCCGTTGGCGACGATCGTGACGCCGAACATTCCCGAGGCCGAGCTGCTGCTCGGCCATCCGATCGAGCACGCTGCGGCCGCCGATGCCGCCCTGGACGAGCTGCTGGTGCTGGGCGCGCGGGCGACGTTGCTGAAGGGCGGCCATTTGAAGGGCTCCGGCAGGATGGTCGATCGATTTCACGACGGTCGGGACTCGGCCGCATTCACGCACGACCGCCTCGATGTCGAGGGTCATGGCACCGGCTGCACGCTCGCGTCGGCGATCGCCGCCAACCTGTGTCGGGGTGCTTCGCTCCCCGACGCGTGCACCGCGGCGACCGACTACGTGCACGGTGCGTTGCGGCACGCGACTCGTCCGGGCCGCAGCCACGTGGCGGTGCTCGATCACTTCTGGAGGCAACACCCATAGGATGCGGCGCACGGCGCCGAGACGATCGAAAGTTTGCGAGGGCGAAGCATCGGCGCGGCTGTTGTCGAATGGAACGCACGGGGGTTACTTTGGCTGAGCGTATAGAAACGAAGCTGTTCACGGACGAGCTCTGGCACTCGATCGAGCCGATCTACGCTGCGATCCTGCGCCACCCGTTCATCGCCGGGCTAACCGACGGATCGCTGGAGCGCGAGCGCTTCGAGTTCTACGCCGTGCAGGATGCGCTCTACCTGCGCGAGTTCGCCCGCGCGCTCGCGATCGCCGCGGCGCGCGCGCCCAAGGACGACTGGATCGTCATGCTGGCCGAACACGCCGCGGGCGCGCTTCGGGTCGAGCGGACACTGCACGAGGGCTTCTTCCAGGAGTTTGGTCTCACGACCGAAGCCGTGATCGCTACCCCGCTGGCACCCACCAACCTGGCGTACACCCACTATTTGCTTGCGATTGCATACGGAGCGCCATTTCACGAAGCGCTCGCTGCACTCCTGCCGTGCTACTGGATCTACTGGGAAGTCGGCAAGCAGCTGACGCGTGCGGGGTCGCCGAATCCGCTTTATGCGCGCTGGATAGCGACCTACGGATCGGAGGAATTCGGCACTATCGTGGCCGCGGTGCTGGCGACGACCAACGAGGTTGCTGCCGGGCTTGGCGAAGCCGAGCGCAACGCCATGCGCCGGCATTTCCGAGCGACGAGCCGCTACGAGTGGATGTTCTGGGACATGGGTTACCGGTGCGAGCAATGGCCGTTCGAGCCCACGCCGGCTGCTCCCTGAACGATCATGAGACTCACGACACGCACCGGCGCTTGCGTGCCGACGCGGTCGGCGCCGAATTCAACGCAGTGGTGGGAACGGCCGGACTCGTAGCTAACCCTAGGATACCGAGTCCTTGACCTGCTTGCGCCGCATCCAGGCCATGAGCCCGAGACCGAGTAGTGCGAGCGATGTGGTGCCCGATACCGGCACCTGCGCCGTCTGCGCAAGCACGTTGACGTCTCCGGTGGTCGGCGGAATCGCGTAATCGAGCGACATTGCCCCGGTAAAAGGATCCAACGGCCGGCAAAGGCTGTTGGCGGAATCCTGATCGGTCACCGCTCCCACATCTATTAGAGGATCAAAGGGCACACAGCGGAAACTGACCGGCGTCGGTCCGAACGGTGCGTCGCCCAGAATTTCGAAGCTCACATCGAGCAATGTACCGCTATTCGGATCCTGCTCGATGCCACTCGAAAAGATACCCAGCGTCGCGCTGCCAAGTACTTGATTGACGTCGATCTCGAAAATATCCCCCAACAACTGAAGATCGCCATAGCTCGATGAAACATACTTCAGCCGATCGGGCTGGAACGTAACGAACACCGTTGCTCCGATCAGCCCGTCGGTGGATCCATCAGTGGTCAGGTCTTTCAGCGAAACCACAATGGGATCGCCGCGAAACCCACTGCCAGCGGATACACTGAAGATCGGCGACGCCGCTACCGTCGCGCTTATGACCGTGAGCCCAATGCCGATTGCATAGCGCAGTTTTGCTTTCACTTCATCTCCCTCGGGGCATCCATCGATACTCGCGCATCGATCGCGGCGCAGATTGCCTGCTGCGCGCTTGCGTTCCGCCAGTATGCAACTGGCCTAAAGGCTCTGCAACCACTTGTTGCAGTGTAAAAATTCCCGACGCCAAGCTCATTCTCGAAGCGTGAACAAGTGCTCAGATCACGGCCGTCGCAGCCGGCGCCACCGGCAGCGTCACCTTGAGCATGCTGTTCGGATTCTTCCCGCTCGCCCCCTCGGTGACGAAAACGCGCTTCCATTGCGCGCTTTCGGGCAACGAGGCGCCCAAAGGACCGGCTGCACGGAAGTCGATGAACGGCACATCGAGCGTCTTGACCTTGTCGGCCTCCTCGCCGCCCATGCGCACAGCGGAAAACGGCTCGGCATCCAGGACGAGCTGCGCCGCACGAGCGGCCTCGACCAGGGCGCGATCCGGCAGCGGCGGAATCTCCGGCCGATCCATCCCCGATCGCTCCAGATTGACGCGCGCCGCATCGGCCGCTGTGATGAAGCGGTTTTCGTCGATATCGGCCACCATCAGCGGATTGATGTCGGCCCAGGCCGGGAAGCCGTTCGCGGCTCGCCCCGGAATCTTCAGGATGAGCTGCACGTCCTCGATCTCGTATGCTTCGCTCGCGTTTGCATCCCCCAGGTACCCGACCAGGTGGAACGCATCGTCGTCGGCGCATTCGACCAGCTGGCCGTTGATCTCGACCGCTCCTATGTCGATGTAATGGCGCGCCTCGTAGGTTGCCGCGAGCGGCACGTGCGCTTCCAGGCTGAGCAGCGTCACCGTGCCTGCGGCGATCGTCGTCGATGTTTCGATACGGATGCGTGCAAGCCCGGGCTGGGTAGTATCGAAGACGACAGTGCTGCCTGCGGGCAGGCCCGCCGCTGCTTCGGCCCCGACGATCTCCAGATACGCCGGGTCGTATGCGATCTCCAGCACCACCGAGGTGACCTCGCCCGCGCTGGTGAGCGTGAGCGGTAAGCCCTGCCCGAGCGCCGCGGGGACGTCCACGTCCTGCCCCGGCCCGCGCATGAAATCGGGTAGACCGACCTTGATCGCGGTCGGCGGCGCCACCGAGAACGTCGTGATGTAGTCGCCGCCCGCCGCATCGTCAACGTCGCCGTCGAGATCGCCGCGGGTGGTATGGGTGAAGGCGGATGGGCCGCTCTCGAGCGTCACCGTGTAGGCATCCGACGCGAATGGGCTGCCGTTCTTCAGGAACCGGAAGCCTTTGCCGTCGGCGTCGTGGATGAGCGAGCCCGCGATTACTCCGGAGGCCGCTCCGCGCACGATCACGTCGGGTGCGCTGACGTACAGACTTATTACGCTCGGATCGAAACTGTCGTTGAAGCGCACGGCAAAGCTGTTGCAGTCCGGATCGAACGAGACGACCTGCAGCGGTCCCTCGACCGGCTGCACCTCGAGCGCGACCGTGCCGACCGCCTCGCCGCCGAAACCGTCCATGACGCGGTAGCTGAAGCCGTCGCTGCCCTGGAAGCCGGCCTGCGGCGTGTAGATGAACGAACCGTCGTCGAACACCTGCACCGTGCCATGCTGCGGATCGGTGAAGAACGAGACGCTCAGCGCATCGCCGTCCGGATCGATGTCGCCGGCGAGCACGCCTTCGCTCGCGGCCACGTTGAGCGCCTGGCCTTCGAACAGCACGTAGCTTTCGTCATCGGCCACGGGCGCATCGTTGACGGGTGCGACCGATACTCCGACGCTCGCCACGTCGGACGCGAGGCTGCCATCGCTCGCCCGGTAGGTGAAAGCGTCCGACCCGAAGTAGTTCACATCCGGCGTATACGTGAACGTGCCGTCCGCGTTTGCCGAGAGCGCGCCGTGCGCGGGCGCGGTGACGATCTCGATCGAAAGCGCTGCCGCACCCGTATCGATGTCGTTCACCGCCGCGGCCAGGTCAATGACGGCGCTCGTATCTTCGTCGGTCTCGACGCTCAGCGGCTCCGCGCTCGGCGCATCGTTCACCGCGCTTACATCGATCGCCACCGTGGCGACGTTGCTCGACGCCTGGTCGTCGAACAGTCGGTACGCGAACGTATCGGCGCCGAAGAAGTTCGCTTGTGGCGTGTAAGTCACCGTCCCGTCGTCTTCGATGATCGCACTGCCGTACTCGGGCCCGGTGACGATCTCCACCGTCAGCGCATCCCCCTCGGCATCCGCGTCGTTCGCCAGCACGTCGATCGCGACACTGCCGTCTTCGGCGACATCGGCCGTGTCGTCTTCCGCGACCGGAGCGGTGTTGCCGCCTTCGGTCAGAAAGCGGACGTTGTCGATCGTCACCGCGCTGCCGGTACTGCCGAAGCCGAGCAGGTCGAAGTACAACGTCAAAGCCTGCCCCGCATCCAGACCGGCGAGATCGAGGGTAACGGTGATGGGGGAAGCGATCGCGGCAGACAGCGTATCGCCGGCAATCCCGATCAAGCTGACTCCGGTCGAGCGATAGATGCGGCCGTCGGCCTGAATGTTGAGCGCCGCATCGCTATGCGTGAGCCCGACCTCGCCGGAAACCGAAGCCATGGTTGCCGCATCGAGCAACGCAAACTCGAACGCGTCGACCGGTCCGCCGCCGAGAGCATCGAAATCGGCATCGAGCAGATCAAAGGCGAGCCCGACCGCACCGGTCGGGACGATCACGGTCTGCGTCAGGCGCGAAACGAGCCGCGGATCTTCGCGCAGCACGCCGGTGCCGTTGCTCACCTCCGCGCTGCCGCGGACCGACCAGCCGAAGCCGGATTGATCCGGGCTTGCGACCGAGAAGGTGCCGTTCTGTACGCCGGTCGCGGTCGCCGTCATCGAAACGGTGCTGTCCAGGGCGTCGCTTAACAGCAATGCACCCGGCAAGGAACCGCGGTCGACAAGGTCTTCGCCGGTGGCGGCGATCACGTCGTCGACCGGCTGCAGCGCGAGTGCGGGGGTTTCGAATTCACCTGCAATGGCAGCGCTGGATGTCACACCCGCCGGCGGATCAGCGCTCGACACCTCTTGCGGCAGCAACGACGCCGCAGCCGGCAAGCGGCGTATGCCGGGCGCGAGGTCTGCCGTCATGATCGATTCCCGGCCGCCGATCCGTGGCTCGTCGGCGTAGCCGAACACATGCCCAAGCTCGTGCGCCAGCACCGTCAGCAGGTCGTAGCGCCCGTCGGCGACGCTGCCAGCAGCCGCGTCGAGCGTCGTGCCGGCGGCTGGCGCGAACTCCTCGTTCAAACCTGGCGTGGAATCGACGAACCAGCCCAGGCCTGCGGCATCGCGATCGACCAGTATGCTCCACGGCCCGGCACTCTGAGTGGCCATGGTCATCGCCAGGACGCCGCTGTCCAGATCCGAGATCGCGACATGGATGCCAGAGGCCGCGGCGATGCCGGCATCCACGATGCCGCCCCAGGCGTCCATCGCCTGATCGAGCAGATCGTCGGGGACGGCTTGCAAGTTCTCGGCGGGGTTTAACGCGCTGCCGGACAACCCATCGGCGAGCAGCGGCGCCGGCGCCGGAACCGGCATATAGGTGGCGTCCCTGAACACGTAGGCGTGAAAGTGATTCCGATGTCCGCCTTCGTTGTTCACTGCCTGGCCGGCAATTTCCTCGACGATGCGTTCGATCGTTGTGTACGAAATGCCCAGATAGACTTGGAGCCCGAGAGCAGTTGCCGCCTGCTCGAAATCGACCATGTCCTCGACCAGTCTGCGCTCGTCGTCGTGCAGGCGAACGATGCTCGCCTCTCCGATCTCGGCGATGAGATCGATCACATTCTGATCCGTGATTGCCGAGAACTCGGCTGTGTAGAACTGCTTCTTCGCTTCGATGCTTGCGTCGACGGCGATGGCAAGCGCGTTAATGGTGGCATCCGGACTGTTCGTGAGCGTGGAGATGCGCGTCAGGCTGGCGAGAGTGCTGTCAATGTCGATGACGCGCAACCCCGTCCAGTTCTCCGCCTCATTGCCGTCGACCATGAAGTCGATGTCCAAGCCACCCTTGTGCGTGGAGTGAAACATCGTCCCGATCGTATCGCCGTAGAAATTGCTCACAGCGATCACCCGATGCCCCGAGCGGTTCGACTGCCCGGAGGTGGCACGTTCGATCAGATCGATCGCCCATGTCGTTCCGTAGGCCTCGTTGTCGCCGAGCGGCGTGAAGGCAGCACTGTTTGCGAACCAGCCGGCAAACCTGTAGTACGGGCTCGCGAGGTCGATATTGCGCCACTGCGGCGCGTTCGTCGCATTGAGCCACGAGCGCGTCTGGGCGTCGACGAGTCCGCCCGCGAGCGCGCCCCCGTAGCCGAGATTCTCGCGGTAGGGATTGCCGCGATCGGACCGGTTGGCGCCAGTCGTGAATATTGCGGCCTGGAACAGTTTGATCGCCTCGACGAACGGGTCGTCGTACTGGCGCGTACCGACCGTCCTGTCCGGCTGCGCGCGTCCGGTCAGCTTGAAATCGATCTGTCCGGCCGACCGGCCCGGATACGGCGGCGAGCCCAAGCTGCCGGTGCGAGTGGCGATCGCCGCGGCCGACGGGTTCTCCACTTGGCCGCCCCAGCCCGGATAGCCGAAATAACGCAACCGCTGCTGAACGCGGTAGACGTCGAGCGGCCGGTTGGCGGGATTTTCGTCCGGATCGCCGACGCTCGAAGACAACGTCATCGACGTGAAGCCGGGCGTCGCCGCGGAGCCCTCGCTCAGCGGGACTTCGATCAGGCCGCGCTCGAACGTAGTGCCATCCGCGGACACCCAGCCGACGACACCACGCGCCACGCTGGGCGCGAGCCGCTCGCCGGGACGCAGCCCGCGGACCTGCGCGGGATCGACCGTGGGTAGCAGGTAGAACGTGCCGCTCGTCTCGAACGTGGCCGAGCCGGGGAACAATCTGCCGTCGAGCGACTGCATCACGCGCTCGCGCTGATCGGCCAGCGTGAGTCCCGCGTACCGGACGGTCGCCACGGTGCCATTGAGGAAGGTATCCGGGAGAAGAAAGAAGGTTGCGCCCGCGGGCGCGCCGAGCAAACTGGCGAGATCCACTTCGACGACGTCGCCGAAGAGCTTCGTCGGGGTGGCGGCGAGAACCGTCGAGCCGCCCGGAATTCCGGCCGTCGCGAGACCTGTCACCCCTGGCAGAATCACGCCCGGACGATTGATGTTGTAATCGGCAATGCCGTCCAGGTTCACATCCAGGCGGTCCAGAGGATTGCGCTCGCGAATGAATTCCGACGTGGAGGTCGCCGCGAGCACGAGCTGCTCCACGTCGAAGGTCAGCTCGGTGTTCACGCCGCGATACGCCGCGTAGAGCAGCTTGCCGTCGATGCTCAGGGCGAGCCGGTCCGCAAATCCGTAGGGCACGGGCGTGGTTGCGCCCAGGTACTCCGGGCTCGGCCCGAAGGGATCCTTGATCACGCCGACCTTCGCGCCCCACTCCCTCGTGTCGAGGTCCGCCGTCGAAGTGGCATTGAAGGAAAGCGGGAACACCGGCTGCCCGTAGTCCAGCACGAAGGCGAAGGAAAAGTCCGGCAGCACCGCGATCGCCCGCGGATTGTGGATGGAAAGGTCGATGCGCCGCGGGTGATCGATGATGGTCTCTATGGCTTCGACGGTCGCGCTGAACGATGCCGGGTTGTCGTCCTCGATGACAAGGCGCATCACGCCGTTGGTGTTGTCCAGCATGTTCGCGAACATCAGCCGATGCGGATTGGGCGTCGCGACGATGCCGGTCGGGTACACACCCGACTCCGAACTGCCGCTCGGAGCAGGATCGATCTCGGCAATCTGCTGGCGCCAGCCGCGTGCGTCTGGCGGCTCGCCAGAGACCGGGCGGTCGAGCGGATCGACGTTGATCACGAGGATGCTGCCGGCCGTCCGGCCGCCCTCGTACCAGCCGGGTTCGGCGCCAGCGCGATAAAGCTGCGTGCGCGCTGCCGTGACGTACATTCGCCGTCCATCGGCGCTGATCGCGAGTCCGGTGATGCCGCTGAACGGATCGCTCGAGGTGAGCGTGATGACCTGCTCTGCCGCATTGAATGGATCGCTCATCGCCCTGACGATGTCGATGACGTAGATCTGGTCGGCACCGGCGGCAGCATAGAGATAGCGGCCGGCCGGATCGACCGTCATCGCGTCGAACACCGGAAGACTGGAGAAGCCGGCGAGTACCTTGACGTGGTGGATGTCCCGATACGTCAGCAGGTCGATTACCGCGACTCCGCCGGACTTCAGGGCGGCATAAGCGCGGGTGCCGTCCGCCGTCACGACCACGCTGCCGCGACGCTCCACCTGGGCCCCGTTGTTCAGGGGAATCGAAAACAGTCGCTGGCCGCCCTCTGGAGAGAGGATCTCCACGGCTGCCGCCGAGGCGCCCACGACCACACTCGAGCTCGCCTGCGTGATCTTGAACGGCTGGCTGCGAAACACCTGCGAGCTCGAATTGAGCACCCCGCCCGGACCGACTCCCGCCACGGTTATCTTGCGTACCAGCGTGAGCTCCGCAAGCGCGAGCGGCACATTGGCGGGCAGGTTGACGGTAAGGCTGTTGGCGACGACGTTGGAGCCGGGCACCGGGACGACGAGCGGCGTCGTCTGCCCCGCCTGCTTGATCTCCAGAGTCACCTCCGGAACGACGATTCCCGCCATTCCGGGAACGGCGAAGTTCTCGCCACTGATGAGCAGCGTCGTCCCACTGGCGCCGGGATCGACCTGGACGCTGCTGATCCGCGGCGTGTGCGTAGTGTAGTTAACCGCCGGTGGCGCGAGATCGATGCTGATGGCATCCAGGTCGGAGTTCGCCGCAACCGCCGTGACCTGCTCCGAATAGCCGCCACTGCCGTAGACGCGCACCACGACGGTAAAGGCATCGCTTTGTGGCACTGGCATGGGTAGCGAACCGGCGGCGACGCCGTAGGCAGAACCCGCAGACTGGATGAAGATCGCCGCCGTATCTATGCCGGGAGACGCGATCAGGCGACGCGTCGACTGCGCCTGAACGATCGAGTAAGTTCCCGACACGTGAATGCCAGGGTAAGGCGGCGAGCTGGTCCGCACCATGCCATGATCGTCGACCACCCCGCTTTCGACCAGCAGCCACAGGTCGCGGAAACTGCCGTCGGCCTCCGGCAGCTTGGTGAGGAGCATGATTTCGACGGGCGTGCCGGGTGCCGCGGCGGCAGCAGGACGAAGGGCAAGCTGTGCGGGTGTGTCGAGCGTTTGTCCTGCGAGATCGAGCTCGAACGCGCCGAGCCCGGTGAACAGATCCGGCAATGCGACGGGCAGCGCGTCCAGCGCCAAGCGTTGCACGGTGACGGGCACTTCGTGATCGAGATCGCCCGGCGCGATGGCGATGCTGACTTCGTCGTTGCCGACGACCCCACCTTGCGCGCCGACCGCCGAACCGCTGGGATCCGGCGCGTCTACGGCGACCATCACCACTTCGCTCGCACCGCCGTTGATGACCGTGATCTCGCTGAAGCCCGGTAGGAGTCCCGTCACCAAACCTGAATCGCTCACCGATACCACATCGGGATTGGCGACGATGTAGATGGTTCCGGCACTCGGAACCGCAAGGTCGACACCGTCGCTTGTCTTGATCAGCAGTTGCCGAGTGCCCCTACCGGCCGCCACGGTGACTGCATGCGGAAACAGAGCGAGTTGCGGCAGGGTCGGGAGCGCTTCGCCTGCATCCTGCTCCCCTGTATCGGGGAAGCGCGGGAAGGCGTTCACCGCCGCGATCCGCGACCGGCCCTGCGCCGAGATCTCGACGATGGAGTACCCCTCTGCGAAAGCACGCAGCGCACCGTCTGCCGTGATACCGATGATTCCCGGGTTTGTCGAAGTGATCGACAGATACGATACGGGCAGGAGGACGCCCACTTCGTCCGAGAAATCGCCGGTAACGTCGAACACGAGCTCGTCGCCTATCCAGAGAAAGTTTGGAAGCTCGACGTGAATGCGCTCCAGCGGCGCATCGCTGATGTTCACGCTGATGATGCCAGGCTGCGAAGCGCCGTAGCCGTCGTCGGCAACCAGCGTGAAGCTCGCAATCCCGCTGAAACCCGCTTCCGGAATGAATTGCACGGACCTGCCGTCACTCGCAAGCTGGGCGCTGCCATGACTCGTGCCGATAACGCGTACGAACACGCTATCGCCCTCAGGGTCGTTCAGCAGCCCATCGAGGCGCCCCGTGGCGGGGAGGCCGACGTGGGTCTTGACGTTCGGGGTTGTGATCGTCGGCGGACGATTCGGCGAGTAGCCGAGCGCCTGGAACAGCAGCTGCCGGTCGACCGCGTCGACGCTGCCATCGAAATTGAAATCGGCCGCCTCGACGTAGCCGGGATCGCCTTCGGTGGTGTCCGAAGCCGCGGCAAGAATGTCAACGTCCAGCGCATCGACAATGGCATCCCGATTCGCATCGCCGATGGCGAAGATCTTCAAGCTGTAGCCACCGTCGGTGCTGGCGTTGGCGCCGGCGAGGGAAACAAGCTTCAAGCCCGCCGTGTCGATCCGAAACAGCGCAAAGGCGCGCGTGGCGTCCACCCCGGATGCAATTGGGTCGAGCCCCTCGATTCGAGGAATCGCCGGGGCGAGCGTGCTGCCCGGCTCGGCTTCGAGCACCACTCCGATCAGCGCGGCGCCCCCCGCCGCCGCAGCAATCTCGCTCTCGCGCACGACCAAGCTAAAGTGCGCGCTTTCTCGGGCACCCATGCTACCGGTATGAGGCGTCGCCAGGTAGCGGAGCGCCGTCCCGAGGTCGGCCGTTACCGTCGACACCGCCGCCCCCGCCGCGTAGTCGATCACCGCGCCGCCGCTGGGCCCGCTCGCCAGCATGAGCCGTCCCTTACCTCCCGCCTCGTATGCGTAGCGAGACGACTCGCCCGATTGGAGGTTGCGCGCCCCTACGAGATGACCCGCGGCATCGTAGCTATAGACGAACTGCGTGCCGTCGGGCGCGATCGCGCGCGCGATTCGGCCCGTGGCGTCCAGCCTGAAGCGCAACGCCTCCCCGCCTTGCGCCACGATCCCGCTATCGCTCACCTGCAGCACCATTCCGTCGGCGAACTCGATCTGGGTAATCCCATCCGCCGCGTTCAGCCGATAGCGGGTGCCGTCGGGCGCCGTGAGCATGAACTGCGCGCGCGCCGGTTCCATGCCGACCGGGTTGTAGGGCGCGCCGGTCTCGAGATCGTAGAAGCGATCGCCCGCGCGTAGCAGCTTGGCGCCGATCGACTCCAGCGTCCAGCCGATGCCGGGATCCGCGACCCACGTGGGCGCATGCCACTTGTAGCCCTGCCCCTCGTGCAGCACCGGCGCGAAGGTGAAGCCACCGCGCTGACCGTCGGGAAGCGTCAGATACACACGCGAATCGACACGAATCGGACTGATCGCGCTCGCCACGTCGGTCGCAAAATCGACGTCGCGCAGCGCGAGCTGCCAACCGTTGCCGAACGATCCTGCCACGTCGGCGCTCAGCGAGTCGTAGCGGCGCACGAAATCGATGGTGTGACCCGCGAGCACGGCAGAGAAATCGGTTTCGGTGCGCGCATAGCGACCGACCTTGTCGGCCGAGGCGATTTCCACCAGCAGCTCGAACACCGCAGAGCGTCCGGCGATGTCCGTGGCGGAGAGGCGCAGCCGATAGAAACCGTTGGCGAAGGTGCACGGATCGAGCTCTGCCAACACGGCGTCTGCCCCGGGCGCGCTGCTGCCTCCCGCGAGCGGCATGAACGCGTTGCTTCCGGCGCGCGCGATCTCGAGCGACCAGGCATCGAGATTCTGGTCGGCCACGGTGCCGATGACATCGACCGCCGTGCGGATCAAGGCCGCAGTCAGTGCAGTGGACAGCGACACGGTCGGCGCCGTGGTATCCGCCGGGTCGCGCACCTTGATCAATCGCTCGACCGTTGCCGTGAAGCCGTCGACATCGGTCGCCTGTGCGATCAGCACGATCTGCCCGGGCGCGCTCGGCGTAACGACCGCGCGACCGCGCTCGTCGAGCGCAACGGCCTGCCCATCGACCGTGAGCGAGCGCGTCGCAATGGCCGAGAAGCTGTCGGCGAGCACCGTGACCGTCACCGACTGTCCCGGGAAGGCAGGGAAGCTCGGCGTCAGCTCGATCGTCACATCCGGTGCAACCGGCTCCACGCTGGCACGAATCACCAGCGGCTTGACGGTCGTGGTCTTGCCGTCGCTCAGATTGACGAGAACGAGGTGATCCCCCGCCTGGCCCGGACCCGGTCTCCAGAAGAACACACCTGTCTGCGCATGCAGGCTCGCACCCTCGGGCAGGCCGTCCGCCGCGAACGTCAACGTTTCGCTTTTGTCCGGATCGGAGCCGCCAATGGTGAACCTCAACTCCTCGCCGAGCAGGACGCGATGATCGGCCAGTGTCACCACCGGCGCGCGATTGACGTCGTCGATGCGAACGGCGACGGCGAGGGCATCCTTCGCGCCCGCCGCATCGGCCGCCTCGAACGTCAGCACGTACTCGCCCGCCTGATCGAAGTTGGGCTTCCACTCGAAATGCCCGTTGGAGACGTCGAAGTGCACCCCCTGCGGCAGCGGGCTGGTCGCGCGGAAGACGATCGCGTCGCCGTCGAAGTCGCTGGCTACCAGGAAAAAGCCGAGCAGTTGGTCCTCCTGGCCTCCCAACGGCGGAATGCCGGCGAGGATCGGCGCCTGGTTGGTGCGGGAAACGTCGATGCGGATCGTCTCCTGGCTGCTTGCCTGGCCGTCGGACGCGGTGAGGATGACGTCGAGGTAGCTGCCCTCGGCAAGCAGATTCGGCGCGTAGCGCAGCAGCCCGGTGATCGGATCCAGCGTTGCCGCCGGCGGCAGATTCGCGGCCGAAAAGGTGATCGGATCGCCGTCGGTATCGAGCACCTCCAGCTGCACTTCGAGCAGCGACCCTTCGGCGACGGTCAAATTGCCGACCGGCAGCAGGATCGGGGCTGCGTTGGTATCGCGCACGACGATGTCGATCGTCTGCGTGTCCTCTGCGGGCGTGCCCGCGCCCGCGTTGCCGTCGTCGTGCACTTTGAAGGTCAGGGTGTGCGTGCCGTGGTCGGCGGCCGTCGGCGTCCATTCGAAACGGGCCGTGCCGTATTGAACCGCGGGGACCAACGTGGCCCCGGCGGGCAGGTTCTCGGCCGCGAAGGTCAGTAGATCCTGATCGAGATCGGTCGCACGGACGAAGAACTCGAGCTTCTGTCCGACGAGTGCGACCTTGTCGCCGGTGTACTGCAGACGCGGGGCCTCGGCGGGGGAGTTCGCGGTGATGACGAACTGTCGAGAGGCCGACAGCTGCGCCTTTGGCCCGTCTCCGTCGTCGGTCGCCGTGATGGTGACGACATAGTCGCCCCGATCGTCCGCCTCCGGCGCAATATGGAGCAGCCCGGTGCCGTCGCCGTTGCTCGTCAGCGCGGCAAAGCGCGGCAAGCCAGCCGCACTCAACACGACCGGGTTGCCGTCCGGATCCGGGAAGGCAAGCTCGAGATCGACGACGGCGCCGCGGTCGACGGCAATGTTGTCGATGACCTGCGCCACCGGCGCGCGATTGGCATTGCGCACGTGGATCGGCACGTCGATCGTGGCTGAGCGCGGCGTACCCGTGCCGTTCCCGTCGTCGGTGGCGACGAATCGCACCACGTAATCGTCCGCGGCATCGAAGTCGGGCGTCCAGCGGAAGCTGATCGTTTCCGCGTCGAACGTGGCACCCGGCGGCAGGCCGCTCACCGCATAGGTCACGCTGGGGTCGGTGCCTTCTTGCGGGGTGAGCTGCGTGCCCACGCGATCGCGCGGCGCGAACCCCGGGTTGTCCGGATCGAAAGCGAACGGCCGGAAAGCGAGGGTTTCGCCTTCGAACAAGCTCCAGTCGCCGAGCGCATCGAACACGGGCGGCGCGTTGACGTTGGTTACAGTGAGCGTCACCACCTTCTGCGTGACGTTCACCTCATCGGTAACGCCGAATGAAATCGCATAGGTGCCCGCTTGCGTGAATCCCGGCACCCATTCGAATTCGCCCGTATTCGGGTCGAGGAAGGAACCGGCAATCGGGTAGTTGGTGAAGAACCGCAGCACGTCGTTGTCGAGATCCTGGGCACCCAGCTGGAACCGCACCGGGTCGCCCTCGCGAATGGTGCGGTCCGCCGGCCCCGTGAGCGTGGGCGGTGCGTTGCGCGGCTCGATGACGAGCGTGAAGGAGCGCGTGACGGTGTTGATCCCATCCGTCACCAGCAACTGCACATCGCTATAGATGCCGGCCGCATCGTATCCCGGCGTCCAATCGATCACCCGGGCCTCGTGATCGAAGATCGCGCCGGGCGGGAGATGGTCGGCGAAGTAGGTCAGTGCATCGCCGTCCGGATCCGAGGCTGTGAGGCCGATCTGGATACGCTGCGATTCGGCGCCGATCACTTCGGCCGGAATCTCGTTCACCACCGGTGCACGATTGCCGCCGGCGACGTCGATGGCGAAGGCCTGCGTCGCATGGCCGCCGCGTGTATCGTAGGCCCGCAGCACCACGCTGACTTGCGCTGTGATCCCCGCGGGCGGCGTCCATACCAGCAGGCCCGTTCCGGGATCGAGGGCCATCCCTTGCGGCCCCTCGAGCAGCAGATGCGAAACCGCGACGCCGTCCGGATCAGAGGCGTTCGCGTCGTAGCGATACTCGGCGCCGAGGGTTGCTTGAGTGATGGGATTCGAATCGAACACCGGCGCCGTGTTCGGATAGGGCAATGCGTAGATGCCGTGCCCGATTGCTGCGCGCTGGCTGCCCGGGTTGGAGAACGTGACCGTCTGCGTGACTGTCGATTCGCCGGGCTGCAGGCGAGCGTTCGGCAGCCCTGCGTCCAGGTCGATCAGCCACAGGCCATCCGCGGCGGTGTCGAAGGTGCCGGCCGGCAGCCCCTGGAAATAGCGCGCGGGATCGAGCACCAGTTTGAGCGGCGTCAGCAGATCGAAGTCGCCGACATTGGTGACCCGCAAATCATAGGATACCGTGCCGTCGAGACGATCCGAGCGCGTGCGCTCGAAATCGATCTGCACGAACGCCGAGAAATCCTCGACCGCGACGAACTGCGTCACATAGGGCTCCGCCAGCTCGAGCCCTACGCGGCTGCGCACCGTCGGCTCCACCGTGAGCGTGTAGATTCCGCCGCCCAGCGGATCGAACAGCAGCGTCGCGGTCCGCGCAGCGATGTCGTAGCGGACCTCCTTGATCGCCACTTCCGCGCCGCCCTCGACCGTGAGGCGGTAGTTCGCGGGGTTGACCACGGACTCCGGACGCGACGCTTCTACGGCCGCCATGTCCTGGTCGAACGTCACGCGCACCGACGCGAGCGGCAACGGCACGATCGCTTCGTCGGGCGGATTCACCTGGATGACCATCGGCGCAATCACCGGCGCCAGCACATCGATCTGGTGCGAGTTCGCAATCAGCAGCCGCCCGTCCGGCATCGCCGCGAGCGTCTCGGCCTGCGGGCCGCCGACGGCGACGTCGACCGTCCGCAGAGTCGTGAGGTCGACCATCACCAGAGCGGCGAGATGCGGCCTGCCGATCTCGGTGTGGTTGGAGATGAAGAGCAGGTTCTCGAGGGCGCTGCCCGCGGCGCCGAAGGCGATCGAATCGACCGGCGTATCCAGGCGCAGCATGGCGTGCGGCTGGCCGAGCTGGTCGAACTTCACCACGTCGCCACGTTTCGGCCAGGTCGTGCCCCAGAGCTCGCCGGTCGGGGCGAAGGCAAGGTCGTCCACGCGCAGGTCGCTGAAGTGCGTGAAGCTGTTGTTCGATGGATCGAAGATCTCGACCCCGTCGCCCGAGGACACATAGAGCTTGCCGGTCGCAGGATCGGCAGCGATGGCCTGCGTGATGCTCTCGCCGTGACGGCCCAGGATCTCGCCCGTGGTCGCATCGAGCTCCACCAACTCGCCGCCGCCGGTGCTCGCCCATAGCCGGCCGGTTTTGTCGAGCGCGAGATCGAAGATCGGTTCGTCCAGCTGCGCGAACGGATTGCCCGCCTCACCCCCGTCCTGATCGAACAGATAGAGCTGACCGCGATTGAACCCGCCGCTCGCGATCACCGTGCCATCGGGACGCACCAACAATGCAAGCGGGCCGATGTCGGCATGGCTTTGCGGGATGCCGGTACCGAATGCCGTTGTCGTGAACGGCTTTAGCGTATCGGCAAACTCGGAGGCATTGAGCGGATCCGGCGACGGAACGCCCTGTTCGGCTTCGACGAACAAGGGATTGGTCGAGGGATCAGCGCTCGGCGGCGGCGGATCGCCGATGTCCTGTGTCGTCGAACCGACCTGGAACAGCGTGCCGAGATTCGGGCGCGAGCCGTCGTCCGGCGCGGCCGTATCGGCCGGAGGACGTTCCCGATTACCGGCGTTATCGGTCGACAGCGCGAGGAATTCGTAGCTGTGTCCTTCGCGTCCTTCGTAGATGCCGAAGGTCTCGTTTGTTTGCCGCAGCCAGATCTTCCAATCCCCGCCGTCTTCGGCGACGTACACCGTGGTGTGCTTGACCCCGGAGCCGAAGGGATCGTCGGCTGCCTGCCAGCGCACCTCGTAATCCGCACGCCCGGTGGCGACGGGCGTCGCGGTGAGGCTCGTCTCCGGCGCTTCGGCATCGAGCAGATGCACGATCTCATGCGTTTCGACCGGCGCCGCCGTATCGAAGAAGATACTTGCCTGCGCCCGCAGCTCGTTGCTCGTCTGCGCGCCGAATGCGGCTGCGGCCGAATAACTCACCGATGCCGCGCCCCGGCCCTGCGCGTTGTTCGGGCCCAGCAACCCGCGCGTGGGATCGGCGAGCACTTCGCCGGTCAGCGGATCGATCGCCTGCAGCAGCCACGTGGCGGTCGCGGTCGCCGTGTCGATGCCGGCGCTCACGCGCAGGACGAAGCCCTTGCTGTTCCTCAGATCGAAATCGCCCTGGAAGCTCGCGCGATCGGTCGGGACCGAGACGTTGATGTCCCCGATCTTGATACCGCCCAGGCGGAACGAGCGCGGATTCAATCCCTCGTCCAGCTGCGTCACGATCCGGATCTCGTTCGCCCAGGTGGAGGAATCGGCGGCATTCTCGAAGCTGATGGTGTAGGGCAAGGACTCGAGCGCGGGCACGAACTGGCTCTCGCCGAAACCCTGCGGTCCGGTGATGCTCGCAGCCTGCGCACCGGCGATCGCCTGGTTGAGCAACTCGGAGAAGGTCAGCGCCGAGAGCTCGTTGCTGGCGGCTACGGAAGCGAACTCCGGCAATGCGCCCGTCGCAGGCAATCCCATCCACGGAGAGAAGACGTTGAAGGCCTGGAAATACGTGCCATGCGACAGGCCGAGGTCGTAGTCCTCGAACAACGGCGATGCGGGAACCGGGATCTCGTAGGGCGGGCACTCCTCGGATTCGCGCAAATCGTAGTGATCGATGATCGCCATCTTGCCCGGCTCGTCGCCGTACCAGGCGTGCAGCTTCTCGAAAAAGGCGATCAGGCTGGAGTTGGTGACGAACTGCTCGCCGCCCGCGCCGACGAGCACACCGGAGGCAAGCACACCGAGACGGCTCACGACTTTCGGATCGAGCCGGATGGGCGGGGCCTCGTTCTCCGGGCGCAGCAGTCCGGAATCCTCCAGCGCGGCGAGGTAGCTCGCGACCCACGTGTCCGCGTCCGCGGCGAGATTCACGAGCACTGCATTCGCGGTTGGATCCGCGAGGATCGCTTCGCGCAGCCGCAGCGCTTCGCCGCTCTGGCGCTCGACGAACTCCGCGCGCGTCATCGGCGTGGCCGCCGCCATCACGTTGAAGCGGAACGGGATGTAGAGCGGGTCGCAATCGTCGAGGATCTCTTCCGCAGTGGTGATGTGATCTTCCAGATGGGTCATCAGCGCTTCGAATGGCGTGAGACCGGTTTGCGGATCGACCTCGAAATACGGCTTGGGCAATGCGTCGGTGAGCGTGCGCCGCAAAGCGACCGGGTCGCGGTCCAACATCTCCTTCAAGCCGGCGTACGTCAGCACCGAGAAGCTCATCCCGACATAGCCGTCGGCGACCACGTCGAGGGCATAACCGGGGGCCATCATGAATCCGGTGGTATTCACCTCCGAATCGAGGCTTGCCCACGGCACGTCTTCACGCTGCCCATCCGGCGCACCGCGCACGTTGGAGTTGAAGCTCACGAACGGCAACCCGAAAATCTCCGCGTTGACGCCGATCTCGGGCGCACCGAACTCGAAGTACACGTAAGGCGTGTCGACGTTGGTGAGGCTTTGCAGCGAGACCCCGTACAAGCCGCTGCTGCCGGCCGGCAGCACACGCGGGCCGCCGAGACCGATGGTGACGTCGATCGGCAACGCCCGCTCGACCAGATAGCGGTACGGAACGATCGCCTCGGCCCCGTCCGGATTGATGACTTTCACGTCGTAGAGCGCGCGATCGCGGCCGGTGAAATCGAAGGTCGCGATGATGGTGGTGGCGTCGATCACCTCGTATCGCGACGGCTCGATCTCTTCGACGCCGGGGCGCACCAGCTTCACGATCGCATCTTGCTGGAAGCGCGCGCCGTGGATGCGCATGGTGACCCATTTGCTGTCGCCGCCCTGGTCCGGCGTCACACCGGTGATCGAGAAGGGCAGCGTGCGCGCGGTGAGTGTGATCGGCGCGTTCGGCGTGGGGCCCGACTGCCCGCGCACGAAGACGTAGTAAACGCCGGCCTGGGTCGAGGGAATCGTGGCGACCTGATCGGCTTGCAGTGGGTTCTCGAACGCCGCATCGAAGACGAAGCCGTCCGGCACCTCGCCATAGCGAATGAATATTTCGTTCGATGCCAACTGCTGCGTGGTCGTGAGGCTCACCTGCAGCGTTTCGTTCTGCCCGACTTCGATCTTGTAGAGCCGCACCTGGCCTGGCGAGAGCGTCGCCGCGAGCGGCACGCCCAGGTGCAACTCGGGAACCTGCACGGTGATCGGATCGGGCGATGGGGTGGTGTTATTGAGCTCGTCGAGCGCGGCGGCCGCGCCTTCGTACACCTCGTTGAGGACATCGGTGCGCACGATGAGCCGATACTGCCCCTCCCTCAGCGGCGGCAGCGCGGCCGAGAGCTGCGCGGTGTAGCTCATCTGCGGTGCGAGCCCACCGCTATGTTCCACCTTGCCGATCAGCCGGTCGCCGATGTCCCATTCGCTGTCGGCCGAGATGTACACCGCATCGACCCACGTCCCTTCGGCCGCGAAGTCCGAGCTATTGACGACCGTGAACGCCACGTTCACCGTTTCGCCCGCGGTGAGGACGCCGGCGACGTCGATGTCGCTCACTTCCAGGTCAGACGGCGGCGGCAACTCGATCAACACCGGCTGCACAGAGGGCGTCGCGTTGTTCGTCTCGCTCGTGCCTTCGTACACCGCACCCCGCAGTGCACCGCTGCGCGTCGGATCGGTCACCACGAACACGTAGTAATCGCCGATGATGTCGCGCGGCAGGCGGATCGCGTGCTGCACCTGGTAGGACGCACCGTTCGCCAGCGCACCCGTGTGGCGCACGCGATCGAGATACCGATCGGCGTTGAGATCGAGGAATGGATCCGCAGACAGATAAATGCGGTCTTCCCAATTGGTCTGGTCCGGTGGCGTCGGGCCCGGGCCGGCATTGGTAACGGTATAGCTCACGTCGAGCGTCTGACCGACGAGCACGCGCTGCGGCGCGATGACCGTGCTCACGCGCAAGTCGGCCGCCGGCCGCAGCACGATGTCGATCGCACGCACCGAGATGTTGTTGCCCTCGTCGCGGAATTCCGGCACGGCGTCGTGGCGCAGCCTCACGCCGGATACTTCCGTGGGAGCCGGGGCGCCGGCGCCGGTGCTGCCCTCGACGTCCGAGTCGGCATAGGCGATCAGGTAAAAAGGCCCGCTCGCCCCTTCGGGCATCCGCACCGTTGTGTTCAGGTTGTAGCTCGCGCCGGCCTCCAACGGAGCGAAACGCTTGAACTCCCCGAGCGCGAGGTCGGTCGGATCGAGCGACGGATCTTCCGACAGATAGAGCCGATCCAGCCAGCTGAACTGGCGCGTTGCGCGCGTGCCGAGATTGGAGATCGTCACCGTCACCGGAACCGTGTCGCCGGAGCCGATCTCGCCGTCGGCAACGGTGATCGCCGTCACTTGCAGATCCGGCTCGCGGTAGATCACCGGGATCTCGCTGCGCAGGGCGTTGGCTCCGTTCAGTTCCTCCCAGACGTGCACGCCGTAATAACCGAGTGAGAACGTATTGATGCCGCCGCTCAGGTCTTCGCCGCTGCTGCCATCCGCGAACACGTAGAGGAAGAAATCGCCGCCGATGCCCGCCGGCAGCGTGACCTCGACATCCTGCGTGTACGATTCGCCGTGCGCGAGCCCGTCGCCGAGCGCGTGCACGAACGTGCCGAGCGGGGTCGCGCGGCTGGGAATGAAGGTCGGATCGGGCGAGATGAACACGGTGTCGGTCCACAGCCGCGAGCCGCCCCAGACTGCGCCGCCTTCGTTGACGACGGTCCACGTGATGCGCGTTTTCTCGCCGGAATAGTTGACCGGCTGCGATGTGATCGACGTGACGCGCAGGTCGGCCGGGGGGGTGGCCACGGCTGCGCTTACGACCGTCGTGTTGTTGTTTTCGTCGGTCTCCTGCACGGAGGGTATGAAGGCAGTGTCGGCCTTGACGATGACATACTGCCCTTTGGCGGCGGGCGATAGCTCGAAGGTCTGGGTGTTCGTGTACGCTTCGAGCGAGCCGAGCGCGCTGACCCGCTGAAAACTGCCCAGCGCCCAGGTCTTCGCATTCGGTGCGTTCATATCCGACTGATCGGATAGCCACACCGTATCGATCCAATCCGCCGCATCGCCTTCGCCAGTGTTCTCGACCACCCAGGTGACGATCAACGGGACATCCGCGCTCGCGGGTCCGTCGGTGGTGACCGAGGCGACGACGAGATCGGGCAGCGGCGGGATCGGGTTGCCGATGATGTCGATCGCCCGCGCCTTGTAGTTGTTGTTGTCGAACTCGTTCGGATCGTCCGGATTGATGTTGGATGCGAGCGTGTCTTCGAACACCGCGTCGTAGGCGTCGGTCCATGGTGTGATGTAGTACAGACCCGACTCGATCACGCTTGGAACGCGCACGCGCGTGGTGACCAGGTAGCTCTCGTCGCGCTCGAGCCTGCCTTCGTGCGTCACCGAGCCGAGCAGGATGGCGCCGTTGCCCCCGGGGTTGGGGCGGGTCTTGTCGCGCGCAAGCCAGATGGTGTCGGTCCAGGTCGCCTTGTCGGTCTGCGCGGAGCCCTCGTTGGTGACGCGATAGCGGACTTCGATCTCCTGGCCGTAGAGACCCTGGACCGGCGCGACCACCTCGCTGGTCAGCAGGTCGGCGAGCGGCACGGGCTCCACGTGGATCGCGACCGCGCGCGTGTTGTTCGCTTCGAACTGGCTCGGATACTCCTCGATCGATGCGGACGCGTCGGCCTGCACGATGATGAAGCCGTCGCCGCGAAAGCGAAGCGGCACGACCGCGGTTCCGGTCTGCGAGCTGTATCCTTGCCCGGACTCGAGTGCCGATCCATTCTGGATGCTGCCGATCAGAATATCGTCGCCGCCGATCTTGTCGTCGAGCGACAGATAGGCGTTGTCCTGCCAGCGCGGATTGGTGGTGGCGACGCTGCCGCGGTTGAACACGGTGAACGACACTTGCACGGTGCCGCCGGAAGAGACGCTGGCGGGCGCCGTGATCGTTGCGACTTGCAGATCGGGACGCGGCTTCAGATCGACCGCGAGCGCGGCGTCGTCGAGCAGGATGTTGTTGTTCGCAGCGGCTGCGTGCTCGTAGACCACATTCGCCACGTCGGTCGTCACTTCGACCTGCCACGCGCCTTCGAGCTTCGAAGGCAGCCGCAAGCGTTCCGTGCGCGTGTAGCTCTTGCCGGGCTCGAGGCCGCGGTCGTAGACGAACGATCCGAGGATCACCGGCAGGGCAGCGCCGCCGGCGCGGCGCAGGATGATGCTGTCGCTCCAGCGCTCGAGCGCCGTCACTTCGCCGTCGTTGACCACCGTCCAGCTGATCTCGATCTCGTCGCCCTCGAAGGCGGCTGCCGGCGCAACGATGTCGTTGACGCGCAGGTCGACGCTCGGCGCGAGCGTGACGGTCACCGGCCCGGCGAGGCCGCGGTTGTTGTCGGTATAGAGGAATTCGAACGGGCCGGCGGTCGAGACGGTGACATACACCGTGCCGGTGATGCCTTCGGGCAGGTCGATGTCGATGTCGCGTTCGTACCGCTCGCCATCGCCCAATACACCGAGGTGCTCGAACGCCTCGCTGGTCACGATTTGCGTTCCGGCGGGATCCCGCGAGACGATGACCTGGTCGTACCATCGGCTCGCGTCGGTGCGCCCGATGCCTTCGTTGGTAACCTTCCAGGAAACCGACAAGGGCCCACCCGACTTGGCGGTGGCAGCGGCAGTCACGTCGCTGATGGCCAGGTCGGCGTAGGCAATCGGCATGATGTCGAGCGGCGCGGCGGCCGCCGGCGCGTGGTTCGCTTCCAAACCGTTCTCGAACACTTCTTCCGCCGCATCGGTGCGCACGAACAGCGTATAGCGCCCCGTGAACCCGGGCGGCAGAAAGAAGGTTTCCGAGCGCTCGTACTCGACGCCGGCCGCGAGCCCTCCCGAGTGCCGGAATTGCCCGAGCATGATGTCATCGGCGTTGCCCAGGACGGCATCCGCGGAGGCGACGACGGTATCGTTCCACTCCGCTGCGAAGCCCGCTCCGGTGCCTTCGTTGGCAACGGTCCACGTCACCGTGATCCGCGCCGGATCCGCGATCAGCTCGCCGGATGGGCCGGTAGCCTGCACGATCTGCAGGTCCGCATAAGGCGCTAGCGCGATCTCCAGGGCAGCCGCGCGGTGGTTGTTCTGCTCGAAGCCGAATTCGTGGACCGCGTTGGCCACGTCGGAGACCACGACGATCTGATACGAGCCGGACAAATCCACCGGCAGCGTGACCTGCAGCGCGCCATCGTATGTCGCACCCGCAGCCAACGGCCCTGCGTGCTCGACCGTGCCGAACTCGCGCGCTTGGCTGTCGACCTGGCCGTTCAACGTGAGATAGACGCGGTCGAGCCACGTCCCCTCTGCGGCATCGGTGCCCGCATTCTCGATGCGCCAGCCGATTTCGATGGCATCGCCGCTCGTGGGAGCAGGCGGAACCGAAACGGACGCCACGGTGAGGTCGGAATGCCGGATCGCGATCGCAGCACTCGAGCGGTTGTTCGTCTCCCGGCCCTGCTCGAACACCTGGTTCGCCGCGTCGGAGACGACGATCAGGCGATAGCTGCCGTCGGGACGGTCGGGCAGGGTGACGTTCAAGGTTCGGGTATACGAACCGGTGTCCGCGAGCGGCTCCGTGATGGTCAGCGCACCGATCTGCACCGCGCCGGTCAACGTCTCGTCGGCACTGAGATAGATGCGATCGGTCCACGGCGATTGCGCCTGCGCCTCGCCCGTATTGCCCACGGTCCAGGTCACGGCCACTTGCGCGCCTGTCACGGCTTCGAGGGGACCTTCGACCGATTGCACCTCGAGATCGGGGGCCGGCGTTATGCGGATCTGCGTCGGGTTCAGTGTGGCGCCGGCGTTGTTGCCTTCGAACGCGCCTTCGTAGACCTGACCCACCGAATCGATGAGCATCAGGAACCGGTAGGTGCCCGGCATACCGGTGGGCGCCGTGATGGTCGCGCTCGTCGTATAGGAGGCGCCGAGCGCGAGCACGCCGTCGTGCTGGAACTGGCCGAGCAACAGGTCGGATGCGTCGATCACCTCATCGGCCGACAGATAGAGCGCGTCCTTCCACTGGCTCATGTCCGTCGCGCTGTCGCCGCGATTGACCACGCGCCACAACACCGTGGCCGACGCGCCTTCGATGATCTCGGCCGGCGCTGTCGCCACTTCGAGCTGCAAGTCGGCGAACGGCGCCGACAGTGCGATCGGCACGGGTGGCGTGAGCGTGTTGTCCGCACGCGTATCCGGTTCGGCCACCTGCCCGAGCGCATCGGCGACGACGGACAGGAACCACGCCCCGGCGATCCGGTCGGGAATCTCCACCGAGTGACTCGTGGTGTAGGCTGTGCCCGGCGCCAATCCGTTCGGGCGGAGGAAGGTGCCGAGGGTGATGTCGTCGGCATCGCCGATGGTCGCATCGTCGCTCAGGATGATTCGATCCGACCAGCCCTGCGCCGCGGCAACCGCACCCGCGTTGGTCACCGTCCAGGTGAGCAGAACGTCGTCGCCGCCGCGTGCGGATACGGGGGACTGCAAATCGCTCACCCGCAAATCGGGGTAGGCGACAGCGGCGGAAGTGAGCGTCAGGATGGCCGTGTTGTTGCCCTCGGCGCCCGCACCGCTTGCGTCGACTTCCGGCACGAGGGCGCCGGCATCGGTTGTCACCTGAATTTCGATCTGGCCGGTGCCGCGGGTTCCGTCGGGCAGCGTCAGCGAAAAGCTGCGCGGCCGCGATTCGCCGGCGCCCGGAGCGCTGCCGTTGCTCCCGGCGAACGGCACGAACGGCAGCAACGCTTCGACGAGCGTTTCGTTCGTCGTCAGGTTCTGCACGACGATGCGATCCGACCAGCCACCGCTCGGCGCCGCATTCCCCGCATTGAGATCGTTCCAGCTCAGGACGATGGTGCCGCCCGCCTGCGGAGCCGGAGCCTGCGCCGAGAGATTCACGACTTGAAGATCGGGTGCGGATACCAGCGAGCGCTGAGCGGTATTGTTGGTCTCCCCGGTCCCGGAGGCGTTGTGCTCGAAGACTTGCGCGTTGCTATCGGTCGTGACCGTGAATTCGAACAGCCCGAGGGCATGGGTCCCGTCGGGCCAGATCAGCGTGGTATCGCGATCGCGCGATGCGCCGGGATCGATCGCCCCTGACACCGCGGCGTCATAAGGAACCGCCATCGTAAACAGGGTCTGTCCGGTGGCGAGATTTCGCACCCGCAACGTCTCGGTCCACGAACCGCTCGTCGCCTTGCCGCCTTGGTTGTGGGTCTTCCAGCTCACCGTCACGGCGTCCCCGGGCTGCCAGCCGAGCTCGGGATTGACTGCCACGTCGCTCACCGTGAGATCGGAATACGAGGCGAGCGTCGCGACGACGTCGATGTCCGCGCTGTTGTTGGTCTCTGCGTTTCCGGCGGCGTTGGCTTCCACGACGGCGCCCGCTCCCGAGGCGTTCTGATCCGCCGTGACCTGGATCTGCAGATTGCCCACGCCCGCGCTCCCATCGCTGAGACGGAAGCTGTAGGTGCGTGCGAGCGCCCGCCCGGGCGCGAGCGTCGTACCTGCGGGCAGATCGAAGCGCACGTGCTCGTCGTGCAAGGCCGTATTCGTCGTCTGATTGACGACGCGGATGCGGTCGAACCAGCCCCCCGCCAACGGCGTGTTCCCGGTGTTGACGTCGTCCCACGTGATCGTGATCAGATCGCCGGTCACCGGCGCCGTGGTGCTGGCTGCAAGCTCGTCGACGATGAGATCGGGCGCGGAGAGGACCACGGATGCCGCGGCATTGTTGGTCTCCGCCGTATCGGCGGGATTGTTCTCGAAGAGTTGGGAGGCCGAATCCGCGCTGACCGTGAATTCGATGCGCCCGCTCGCACCGGCGGGAAGCACGAGACTCACGGTCCGATCGCGGACCTCGCCTGCGCCGATGTCCCCCGAGGCTGCGGCGTCGTAGGGAACGTCGAGCGTGAGCAGCGTTTGTCCCGTGGTGAGATTGCGCACGCGCACGGTCTCTGTCCAGGAGCCGGTGGTCGGCGCATCGCCGTCGTTGCGCGTCTTCCAGGTGAGACTTACGGTGTCGCCGGGAAGCCAACCGGCCGCCGGTGTCGGAGTCACGTCGGTGACGACCAGATCGGGATACGGTGCGAGCGCAGAGGCGAGATTTGCCGCGAGCGCGTTGTTGATTTCGGCGAGCCCTTGCGGGTTTGTTTCCGTCACGCTGTTGGCGACGTCCAGCGTGAGCGTGAAGCTCAAATTGCCCGCGCCGCGATTGCCCGGTGGCAGCGTAAACGTTGCCTGGCGCTGAATGCTGCCGCCGCCCGGGAGCGCGCCTTCGATGGCGACGTCGTAAGGGACCTGCAGGTCGGCAAGGACTTCATTCGTCCCGAGATTGCGAACGACCAGCCGGTCGGTCCAGGCCGTGGCGGCTGCCACGCTTCCTGCATTGCCTATTGTCCATTGCACGGTGACCGTGTTTCCGGATTGCAGCTCCGATCCCGCAGCGACGCCAAAATCGGAGGGTACGAGGTCGGTTCCCGGCTGCACGGTGCTGACGGTGACGTTCGTCACCTTCAGGACGCCTGGATCGGTGGCCGTGTCGACGCTGAAGTCCACCTGTGCGTCAGGGCTCTCGCCGCGCAGGACACTGAAGGCGCCGGTGCGGCTCGCGTAGGTCAACACGTCGAAGATCTCGCCCAGGAGCGGCTGGTAACCGCCCTCGAGGGACACCGCCAGGGTTCCGGCAAGACTGGCGGAGCCGGTCGCAGCTACCACGCCGAAGGTCGAGGCATTGGCGAGACCGACGCGGATCGTGCTTTGCTCGCTCGTCATCAGGTTGCCGACGACGCTCAAGCGTGCACCCGCTGCGACACTCACGGTGCCGGCGTTCGCCAGAGAGTTCGCGTAACTCAGCGTGCCCGCGTCGACGTTCACCGTGCCGGTGTGGTGGAAAGTGATGCTGCCGGCAATCGCGTGCGTGCCGGGCACCGTGAGGTTGAGGGTGCCTGCGTTGTTCAGAACCGCCGTGCCGGTATAGAAGTTCAGCGGCGTCGCGGTCGTGCTCGACAGATTGAGCGTCGCGCCCGCTGCATTGGTCAACGTGTTCGTCCCGCCGCTGGAATAGCCGAAGTAGATCGCGTCGTCGCCCGCAACCGTCAGCTCGCCTTCGTTCACCCAGGTCTTGCCGGCGTTGAGGCTCAGGAATGTCTGCCCGCCGCTCAGGTTCACCGTGCTCACCCCTTCGGTGGCGAACACGCCCGGACCGCTCAAAAAGCTATGCCCGGTGACATCGAACGTGCCGGTCACCGTGATGTCACCGGTGCCGCCCAGCGTCCCGCCGCTCATGACCACGTTCGGCAAGATAACCGGGTCGGCCGTGTCGAAATTGAGCGCGCCGCCACTGATCGTCGCCGCCACCAACTGTCCCGACAGGACGCCGGCGCCGATGTTCAAGGCCCCGCTGCCGACATGCAGGCCGGTGCCGGTTTTCGCGATCTCGAGCAGATTATTCGCGTTGACGGTCGCTCCGGTGACGGCCAACATACCCGAGCCCGTGACGTTGGTGCCTGCACCCAGGTTGCGCGTGCCGCCGCCGAAACCCAGCGTCGCCTCGGAGGCGACTGCATACTGCCCGCTGTCCGTGCCGCCGCCGTCGATCGAGAGCGTGCCCGCGTCGACGTTCACCGTGCCGGTGTGGTGGAAAGTGATGCTGCCGGCAATCGCGTGCGTGCCGGGCACCGTGAGGTTGAGGGTGCCTGCGTTGTTCAGAACCGCCGTGCCGGTATAGAAGTTCAGCGGCGTCGCGGTCGTGCTCGACAGATTGAGCGTCGCGCCCGCTGCATTGGTCAACGTGTTCGTCCCGCCGCTGGAATAGCCGAAGTAGATCGCGTCGTCGCCCGCAACCGTCAGCTCGCCTTCGTTCACCCAGGTCTTGCCGGCGTTGAGGCTCAGGAATGTCTGCCCGCCGCTCAGGTTCACCGTGCTCACCCCTTCGGTGGCGAACACGCCCGGACCGCTCAAAAAGCTATGCCCGGTGACATCGAACGTGCCGGTCACGCTGAGCGCAGCGCTGCCGCCGACCGTTCCACCGCTCAAGTCCAGATTCGTGATGCTCTGCGCCGTGTTGACACTAAGCATCCCGGAACTCACGTGGACCGCGGCGCCGGTCGTGCCGATGTCCAACTCGGTGTTGACGTTCAGCGTCGCCCCGGTGACGGCCAACGTGCCCAGGCCGGTGATGTTCGTGCCCGCATTCAAGTTGCGCGTGCCGCCGCCGAAGTCCAGCGTCGCGCCCGAGGCGACCAAGTAGTGCCCGCTGTCGGTGCCACCGCCGTCGATCGAGAGCGTGCCCGTATCGACGTTCACCGTGCCGGTGTTGTGGAAAGCGATGCTGCCGGAGATCGCGTGCGTGCCGGGCACCGTGAGATTGAGCGTGCCAGCGTTGTTCAGAACCGCCGTGCCGGTATAGAAGTTCAGCGGCGTAGCGTTCGTGCTCGACAAATTCAGCGTCGCACCCGCCGCGTTGGTCAGCGTGTTCGTGCCGCCCGAGGTGTAGCCGAAGTAGATCGAGTCGTCGCCCGCAACCGTCAGCTCACCTTCGTTCACCCAGGTCTTGCCGGCGTTGATGCTCAGAAACGTCTGCCCGCCGGCCAGGTTCACCGTGGCTGTGCCCTGCGTCCTGAACGTTCCCGGCCCGCTCAGAAAACCGTGTCCGGTGGCATCGAAGACTTCCGTTACGATCAACTCGCCATTGCCGCTCAGCGTTCCACCGCTCAGATTCAGCGTAGGGATCGCGAGGGTGCTGTTGACGTTCACCGTCCCTCCGGTGACGGCCAGCGTTCCCAAGCCGGTTACGCTCGTGTTCTCATTCAGATTGCGCGTGCCACTCCTGAAGGCCAGGATCATCCCCAGGTCGATGGCATACTGGCCGCTATCCGTGCCGCTGCCGTCGATCGAGAGCGTGCCCGCATCGACGTTCACGGTGCCGGTGTTGTGAAAAGCGATGCTGCCGGAGATCGCGTGCGTGCCGGGCACCGTGAGGTTGAGCGTGCCCGCGTTGTTCAGAACCGCGGTGCCGGTATAGAAGTTCAGCGGCGTAGCGTTCGTGCTCGACAGATTGAGCGTCGCACCCGCCGCGTTGGTCAGCGTGTTTGTGCCGCCCGAGGTGTAGCCGAAGTAGATCCAATCGTCGCCCGCGACCGTCAGCTCACCTTCGTTCACCCAGGTCCTGCCGGCGTTGAGGCTCAGGAACGTCTGCCCGCCGCTCAGGTTCACCGTGCTCACCCCTTCGGTGGTGAACACGCCCGGACCGCTCAAAAAGCTATGCCCGGTGACATCGAACGTGCCGGTCACGCTGAGCGCAGCGCTGCCGCCGACGGTTCCACCGCTCAGGTCCAGATTCGTGATGCTCTGCGCCGTGTTCACGTTCAGCGTCCCGGAGCTCACGTGCACCGCGGCGCCCGTCGTGCCGATGTCCAGCTCGGTGTTGACGTTCAGCGTCGCGCCGCTCACGGCCAACGTGCCAAGGCCGGTGATGTTCGTGCCTGCATTCAAGTTGCGCGTGCCGCCGCCGAAGTCCAGCGTCGCCCCGGAGGCGACTGCATACTGCCCGCTGTCCGTGCCGTCGCCGTCGATCGACAGCGTGCCCGCGTCGACGTTCACCGTGCCGGTGTTGTGGAAAGCGATGCTGCTCTGGATCGCGTGCGATCCCGGCACCGTCAGGTTGAGCACGCCCTCGTTATTCAGCACCGCCGTGCCAGTATAGAAGTTCAGCGGCGCAGCGTTCGTGCTCGACAGATTGAGCGTCGCACCCGCCGCGTTGGTCAGCGTGTTCGTGCCGCCCGAGGTGTAGCCGAAGTAGATCCAATCGTCGCCCGCGACCGTCAGCTCGCCTTCGTTCACCCAGGTCCTGCCGGCGTTGATGCTCAGAAACGTCTGCCCGCCGGCCAGGTTCACCGTGGCTGTCCCCTGCGTCCTGAGCGTTCCCGGCCCGCTCAGGGAGCTCTGTCCGGTTACGTTGAACGTTCCGGTCAGGACCACCGCACCGGCTCCTCCGAGCGTCCCCCCGTTCAGCGTCAGCGCGCCGTTGACCTCGGCTTCTGCACCGATCGTGAGGCTTCCCGATTGCAGTACGATATTCTCGTTGCTGAGCAGAGTACGTGCAGCGGCGCCGCTCTGAATCGAGATGGTGTGTGTCGTTCCGGCGGTATCGATCAGAACATCGTCGTTGGCGGTCGGTACGAGCCCGGTGCTCCAGTTGGAAGCCGTTTCCCAACTGCCGCTCGTCCCGGTCCAGGTGACGGTCGGCGTGATCGTCAGCGCTTCGACTTCGGCGTGGCTCATCGGCATCGATAACGTGCGAGTTGCCGTGTCCCCGTTCCGAGCGATCGGGTCGAACCCCCCCTCATGAAATCCGCGCAATCCCGGCCCGAGGTACGCTTGCATCACATCGCCTGTTGGCGCATGCGAAGTCGCGTGCTGCTCTCCGCGCAGATGGCCGATTTCGTGCATGAGAGTCGAAAGCAGATCGACCTTGCCCGCAGCGGCCCCGTCGGCGCGCGCAATCCATTGGTCACGCGCTGCGTCATACGCGAATTCGTCATCGTCCGCCGGGGTCGGATCGATGAACCAGCCGTAGCCTGTTGCATCGATGTCCAAGCGAATGCAGTCGCCGGCGGATTGCGCGAGGTACGGGCCTGCGAGATCGGCGATCTCGATCCGAGGCGAGCTTTCGTACTTCATGCGGGCAGCCGCTTCGGTGAGCAACGCATCGAGCTCCGCAACGTTGCGGAGCACTGCGTCGCCTGCAGGTGCCGCACCGTGATCTGTCGCCATGGGGCCCTGGTCGAGCGCCAAGCGGATCGCCGGTTCGTCGTAAGAAACGCTCAATCCGCCTGCGTCGTTCTCCGTGAGCGAGGACGTCAGCGCCGCGTCGCCCGTCTCTTGCAGAGGGTCCGCCGAAAGCAGAATGCGCGGCTCGAGTGTCTCGAACACGGCTCTGCGCGGTTGAGTTTTTCCCAGCGTGCGGATTGCATGGGAAACGAGCCGATCGAGCAGACGCACGCTCGAAGGGAAGGGATTACGCCACCACCCACGTTGCCGTTCGAGTCTATTATTGCCGTGCGCTCGTCGGTTCATCGCTCGACCTCCCCGGCGGTGAAATCAATGCGGGCCAATAGAGCTCACCCTATCGGCTCGCACGACCTGCAATCAATAGCCAGCCTGCATACCAGACGCGATGTCAAATGTTGGATCGACGGTTGTTCAGTCGACGATCAGCGCTCCTCGACTCACGAGGAGTATGCGACCCTCCCTATGATGGCGCAATAATGCTGTTCGAATGTGTAAAGTATCTCGACGTCAAGGTGTTTTTCGAGCTCGCACGATGCCGAACGCGAAAACGCTCATGCGCGGCCGGCTCCGGCATTCTTCAGCCTCGCTGCGCGGCCGCATGCCTTTTCCATACTTGGGGCGCGCGAAGTCTTCGTCGGCTCGACGTCTATCGAGCTTTCCGTAGTCCATGACATCGCTCGACCCTCGCTTGCAGGGCGCTCATCGGCATGCATGCCGATGTCGTTGCCGTCGCGTACGGGGCGCTTTTCCACGAGGCACCAGCCGTCCTGCTTCCGGGCTACTGGATCTGCTGGAAAGTCGACAAGGAGCCGACGCGTGCGGGCTCGCCGAACCCTCTGAATGCGCACCCGATAGAGAACGTACGGTGCCGGGGAATTCGAGGCCATCGTCCGCGCCCTCCTGACAAGGCCACCCCGTCCGCGACGCAGTCGCGTTCCGCCCCTCCTTGTCAAGGAGGGGAAGTCGCGGGCTGGTGCTTTCCCCTCTTCCTACGAGAACGGTTGCGCGTTGACAAGGTGTAGCTTTCCCCTCCTGTCACGAGGGTCACAAGGAGGGGGTGGCGAGGGCCGGAAGCGACAAGGCCGCGGACGGCGGGTATCTCGCCCGCCGCAAACGTCTGCAGCGAGGCACCGACGCTGGCCGCGGCGGTCTGACATAATGACTTCAAACAGGCCTTCCAAAGTTGCACCTTCTTCCGCCCGAGTACTCGATAGACGCCGGAACGGCGGCCTTTTCGCCGCGTCGCGATACCGTGGCTGTCCCTGTGTTGTGGATCACGGTATTGCTGTCCGTGCTCCTTCATATTGCGGTCCTGTACTTTCTGCCGCCGCTGCGACTTGCGCCGCGCCTCGCGGATCCGGAGCCGCTCGCCGTGGAGCTGGAGCCCAGACGGCCGGCACTCGAGGCGCCGGTGTCGGTGCCCAAGCCCGCATTCGTTCCGCCGTCCGCGCCGCGCACGCCGCCATCGCGTCCCGCGATCTCCGCGCCTCGGGCAGCGAAGCCACCGCCGCCTAAGTCCATTCCGGCGCCTGCGCCTTCCAAGCGACCCGCGCCGCCCCCGATCATGACCGCCCCGCCGGCCCCGGAGGCGACGTTACCGGCTGTGCCCGCTGTGCCGGCTATGCCGCCCGAGCCGGTCGCGCCGGAACCAGCCGAACCGCCCCGCGCCGGCGATCTTTCCTCGTACATCGAAGCGCGACGGCGTGCGCGCGGCGAATCGGCCTCGCCGCCAACGCCATCGAGCGTGCAATCGACCCAGTCCGACGAGGAGGCGAGGCGCAACCAGATCGTGGCTCGGAATCTCGGTCTCGGGCGAACGCCGGTTTTCGGCGGCTCGCGCAACCCGGGCGGCGGCATCTTCCAGATCACGCGCCTGCACTACAGCAACGCCGAATTTCTCTTCTTCGGCTGGAACAAGGAGATCCGCCGCAACACGAGTCAGCGGATCGAAGTGCGCAAGGGCGAGTACCGCGACATCGAGCACGCCGTCATCCGCCGCATGATCGCGATCATCCGCGAACACGAGTCGGGCGAATTCCTCTGGGAATCGGATCGCCTCGGGCGCGATGTCGTGCTTTCCGCGCGCCCGGCCGATGACGCCGGACTGGAAGATTTCCTGATGCGGGAATTCTTCGGCGAGCCGCGCCGGGAGGTCGGTGCGGCTGGCGGGCGTTCCGCGCTGCCTACCCCGTAAGACGGGTTCGTGTGCGAGGCGCTCGATGCGTTTCTTTGCCCTCCATGGTCGCTCGCCGAAGGCGGACAGGGATTCAGTCAACCTTCAAGCCGAGAGCCTTCACCACTTTCGCCCACTTGGCAACTTCGGCATGAATCTTCGCATTAAGCTCTTCCGGGCTGCTGGTCTGGGGAACCATCCCGGTGGCATCGAGCCGCGCTCGCACATCCGACAGCGTCAGGACCTTGGCCGTTTTCGCATTCACTTGGCTGACGATTTCCTTGGACGTGCCGGTCGGCATCACCAGCCCGTACCAGGCGCTGGTCTCGTAGCCCGGAACGCCGGCTTCCGCGACTGTCGGCAGATCCGGCAGGAAAGGCGAGCGCTGTGCCGTGCTGACCGCAAGCCCGCGCAATCGACCCGCCTTGAGCTGGGTGATGCATGAAGGTGTGGTTGTGAACCCGACCTTGGCCTCGCCCCCGACCAGCGCCAGCACCGAGGGTCCGCCACCCTTGTAGGGCACGTGCAGCATGTGGACGCCCGTCATGTTCTTGAAGAGCTCGCCGGCGAGATGCGGGCCGCTGCCGATGCCCGATGACGAATGGCGGAGCTCACCCGGCTGCGCCTTCGCGAGCGCGACCAGTTCCTTCACCGACTTCGCCGGTATCGAAGGATGCACGACCACGACGTAGGCCGTACCGCCGAGGTGCGTTACCGGCACGAAATCCTTGACGAGGTCGTAGCCGAGCTTGCGATAGAGGGTGGCGTTGACCGTATGCGTACCGGTCATGAGGAACCAGGTATGGCCATCGGGTTGCGATGCCGCCGCGAGCGCCGCACCGATGTTGGCGCCGCCCCCTCCGCGGTTGTCGATCACGATCTGTTGCCCCAACGCTTCACCGAGGCGGGTGCCGATCGCCCGCGCCATCGTGTCGGTGCCGCCCCCGGGCGGGAACGGTACGACGAAGCGAATCGGACGGTTGGGATATTGCGCCGCGGCCGGCGCGAGCCACGTCAAGCCGCAGATCAGACAAAGGAGCCAGGTACGATAGCCAGCTTTCATTTCTGATCCTCCTCCGGTTGTTCGCCCCATAGGGCGCTAAACCTGTTTCATCTCATCTCGATCGTGTTTCCTCCGCATCCAACGTCGATGTTTGGTGTGTGTACTTCGGCGCCACGGCAACACGCATCACGAATCACATGCTATTCCATTGTGCTGCGGCGGCTATGACATTCGCAGTATCTGCCGTTTTCAGCAGCAGTCAAGCAACTCGAACGCTTTCAGGGCGACAGTGGCATGGCTCCGCCTATCCGGGTCGAATGAACCGGGACAGGCGATATCTCGCGCGCCTGAATCAGGCAACCATTGCAGGCGACCCGACGAGCGGCCGGCCGATTAGGTGGCAGCGGCGCCGGTACGGAGGGCTTTGAACGGCTCGCTGGCCGTGGTGACCTTCACGTACTTTCCAGGCGCGGCTCGAACGGCTCTATTCGGGGCGTTGCCGGGGATGGAGCGCAGCGCTTGTGGTGGACTTCAAAACAATTCACCTCTTTGCCAAGGAGGCGCGCAACACGCTATGCGGGGAGTCGGTGGTCCAAAGCCGCTACGGCTTCTCGGCGACGACCTTCCCGTTCTTCATGACGTAGATCGGCGTCCCGTGCATCTTCGCGATCTTGCGCGCCTGCTTGGCCGCACGGCGGAGCGAACGGGCGACAGCTTTCGATAATTCGTTCGGCTTCGGCTTGGCATTCCGACTCACGGAAACTGCTCCACCAGAGATGGGGACGAAGCCGAATTATCGTACACCGACCACCGGTCTGCGAGCGGACGATAAACGCGTTCGAAGTTCCGCCAACCGCGCGCGAAACGCCGGATCACGTCTGCCTTCGGGACATTGTGGCCGCCTTGCCTGACACGCGTTCTTATGCGTCCCATCGCCAGGCGAGGCGAGCGCAGCTTCAAGTAGACGATTTCGATACGATATCCAACTCGCTTCATCTTCCGCAGGCGGCTAGCGTAACCAATACCACTCAACGTGCTCTCGAACGCGAAACTCTCGCGTGCCCTCACCAGGCGATCGATCTCGGCCAGGACCAGCCTTCCTGCAGCCAATGCGGCTGCGCGAGGCGCGAGCGGCGAAAGACCGCTTGCGATCAGATCGGCGTTCACGAAGTGAATGAGGCTGGCTTCCTTCGGCAGAAAATCCCGAGCGAACGTCGTTTTCCCCGCACCGTTCGGGCCGGCAATGACAATGCAGCGCGGTCGACGACCGGACCTTCGCTTCGCCTTAGCCATCATGCGCCTTGCGATGGGTCATCCATGTTCTGCACTTTCCCGACCCTGTAGGACGGCATCCAACGCCTCGAGCATCCATGCGCGGGCCCTTGGCGCCGACTCGGCTTTTCGCAGTCTTTGAAGCGGCGTAGCCATGCCGGCTCTTCGGACCGTTACCCAAAAGGCACGGTCAATGTCTCTCGACCGGCACCGTCGCCTGGAACGACGGCCTTGCTGCAATCGGCCCGTACCACGCGCACAGCTTCGGCCGCCCGTCGCGCCAGCGGAAATCCGCAATCCTCGCTTCGAGCCCGAGCGCGCAACCCAGCGTAGTCTGCGCCAGGTCGAGGGGACCGTGCATCCATGGACGATCGATCTCGCGCTCCCACAAGTCCGCCATGCGTTCGCTGCGCGCGCGCTCGTGTGCGATCACGGTCGGCGATTGCTCGTCACGCGGGCGCCCGAGCTCGCGGCTCCAGACCGCCAGCCCGTCCATCATGCTGCGGGCGAGCGCTTCCAGACGTCGCGCCTCCCAATCCTGCCCGTGCCCGCGAAAGTCCGGGCCCGAAGAACCGGATAGGCGATCCAGATAGTCGCAGATGAACGCCGACTCTTCCATGCCGACGCCGTCGTCGCGCACGAGGTAAGGAACGCGTCCGGAAGGATTGACCTGGTAGTAGGGGCTGTCCGCGAGGCGCGTCCGCGCGAATACGATCTCCACGCGGTCCTGCAAGCCCTTCTCCAGGATTACGATCCGCACGATGCGGGCATACGGTGAGCCCGGGGTGATGTAGAGCTTCATGGCACGTCGCGTCTCTCGTGAAGCGTCGCGCGAAGTATGCGGCTTTCGCGCGCCGGGCGTCCATTGGCTTAGAGTGGCGCGGCAACGTTGGACGTCTCGGTTCTCATCAGGTCGAACCGCTTCGTCGCGGCCGTGTCTCGCCCTTCTTCCGCGACAGCAGACGCGTTTGCATCGCACATAGTTCGACCTTCCCCCGCCAGTCCACGCCCAGAGTACGATGTCGTCTCCACCTGTCGGGAGCACCGTATGAAGCTATCGCCCGAAACGCTCAAAGCCATGATCAAGGACTACAACGGCATCCCGCTCTCCGACGTGGAGCTCGAGCTCGTATGGCCCGAACTGGAGAACTACATCGCGGCCGTGGAGCAGCTCGATGAGCTCGATCTCTCGGCGCTTTTCTCCAGCCGTTTGCTGCGCGTGGCGGAGTGATGGCCATGAGCGCGGACGATTTACTACAGCTCACGTTATCCGATGCCGCTGCTGCGATCCAAAAGAAGCAAGTTTCGCCGGTCGAGCTGACCGAAGCGGCGCTCGCTAGAGCCGAGCGGCTGCAGCCCCTGCTCTACTCCTTCATCACCATCCTCTACGACGGGGCGAGGCGTCAGGCGAAGGAGGCCGAGGCTGCCCTGATGCGCGGCGAGTATCGCGGCCCTCTCCATGGAATTCCGATCGGCATCAAGGATAATCTCGCTACCGCCGGCATTCGATCGACGGTCGGCTCGAAGGTGTTGGCGGATTACGTTCCGGACGAAGACGCCGAGGTGGTGCGGCGCTGCAAGCAGGCGGGTGCGGTCATCGTCGGCAAGGAGAACCTGGAGGAATTCGCCGCCGGCATGACCTCCAACAACATGCACTACGGGGCAGTGCACAATCCGTGGAACCTCGATCACGTACCCGGCGGATCGAGCGGCGGCGGCGGCGCCAACGTGGCCTCCGGCGTCACCTTCGCATCGCTCGGCACGGACTTCGGCGGCTCGGTGCGCCTGCCCGGAACGTTCTGCGGGATCGTGGGGCTGAAGCAGACGTTCGGCCGCGTGAGCCAACGCGGGCTCATGGTGACGAGCTACAACGGCGATCACATCGGCCCCATGACCCGAACGGTGCGCGACTGCGCGCTGATGTTGCAGGTGATGGCCGGCTACGACCCGCTCGATCCGAGCACCGTGCCGGTTCCCGTTCCGGACTACACCGAGCACCTGGGGAAGGACGTCCGCGGACTCCGGATCGGGGTGCCCGCCAATCATTATTTCGAGATGCTCGATCCCGAGGTCGAGGCCGCCGTCCGGCAAGCCATCGTCGCGCTGGAAGCGCTCGGCATGACATCACGGAAAGTGTCGCTTCCGATGATGAAGTACGCGGGCGCCATGCGCCTTCCTACCATGGCAGACACTGTGGTCACGCACGAACTGCTGATCAAGAAGGGCCGCGCGGACTACGGCCCCCATGTTCTCTATCGCACTCTGGCGGGTCAGTTCGTTTTGGGAACGGATTATGCGAAAGGGATGAAGGTCCAGCGCCTCATCAAGGAAGAACACGCCCGCGTGCTGCAGGAGGTCGACGTTCTGGTGACGCCCACGGCCCCGATTCCCGCCCCGCGCATCGCCGACAACAACGTCGTCGTGGGCGGCAAGACGCACCCCGTGCGCGGTCCCGGCTCGGGGAGCGTATCGAGAAACACGAGCCCCAGTAACGGGACCGGCTTGCCGGCAATCAGCGTTCCCTGCGGCTTCACGAAGTCCGGCCTGCCGATCGGCATGCAATTGATCGGGCGGCCGTTCGAGGAGGCGCTTCTGCTGCAGATTGCGCACGCCTACGAAGCGGTGTCGCCCGCTCGGGGGCGGCGGCCTCCGGTTGTGGAACGGAGATAACGCCGACGGCAGTGCCGGCGATGGCGTGCAGCATTCGAGGTAGCGAAAGATTCCCCTTCTCGACGAGGAGGGGCTCGACACGCTACGCGTGGAGGGGGTGGTCGTCGCGCTAACCCTTCGACAATCCGCTCGGCTTCACGTGCTCAGACTGGCAGACACCGCCGAAGCAAAAGCGATCAGCGGAAGAACTCCACTTTCGCCTCGCGGAACCAGAGAAAGTTGGCCGGCGCAGCCGAGATCGGCCCGTTGATGGCAAACACGGCGATCTCGAACCTGTCGCCAGGCGACACGAGATTGCTGCCGAGCACCAGGCGGTTGGGCATGTTGAATCCCTGGATGGTCGCCGGGCTCGGGCGGCCAGCAGCGCGTGGCATTTCGCCGTTGACCCATACTTCCGCGTAGTCGTCGACGTTGACGCGCAAGACCGCTTTCGCGCCGGCGGTCTCGAAGCCCAAAGCGCTTGCTGGAATCGTCAGCGCCGTGCGAAACCAGAAGAACGATACGATGCCGCCGCCGCGCTTGCCGCCGAGATCGGAAGGCGGGACCACCTCCCATTCCGAATCGTCGAAGCCGAGCAATTCAGCGTGGGGCTCCACATCGTACGTGGTCTTGAATTCCGGCCGCGAATCGGTGAACGCGGGACACTCGACGAGCTTCGCTTCCCGGCCCCGCCATATTGCGCCGAAGGCCGCCGACCCGGCTTCGGTCATGAGATCGACGACATGCACCGGCGGCACCAACGGTGCGATCGGCGGCTGCGGCTGCAGCAGCGGCGGGATCGGGGGCGGCAGCGAATGCGTGGGGCGGGTGTACTTGTTCGACGGCATCTGTCAGCCCTTTCGGTTGGAGGAGTCGGCCAAGCGGTTCGCGACGAGAAACTGAATGTAACCGTAATCTTTGCCTGCCTTGTACGCGGCAACGAGGCGCGTTTCAGCGCTGATGCGTGTGACAGCGCTCTTGCAGTTGGAGCAGCAGCGCATTTCAGAACGTCGGAACGCGTCTGCCCAAAGAGATGATGGGCCAGGGATCTCACGTAGCGCATTTTGCTACATTTTTAGCCCATTTACTCAGGAGTCAGTAAGTGGGGCGACACATTCAGCTATGGCTACAGGAAGCAATTCTAGGGAATCTGTCGACTAAGCAAGCGACTGGTGAGTAAGAACAACGATCTCTGTGCCAGTCGGGACAGGTGGACGATGCGCAAGATCGAGCAGGCTGGTTGAATCGATCGGACGATCCCCTCGCGAGACCTGGTCCGTGGCGTTCGGTGATCGTTTGTGCTCGTGGCATCATGCGAATCTGCGATGAAACCATCACTGCTCAATGGATCGATCCATTGGCCGCTAATGTTCTTGGCAAGTGGGCACACGGCGACCACGAAAGAGGCCGAGAGAGCTCAATACATGGCAAGACGGGCCAGGAACGGCACGGCATACGCGTTGTTGGATCTTGCGGCGTCGGTCCCGTGGTGGGTTGCTTTAACGCTGGCGCCCATCCTCTACTTGCTTCTGCACAGCTTCGCCTCGCAGCCGATTGCTCCACCGACCCAACCTGGGCAGATCGGGACGTTCGCGACGAGCGCTGTGTTGCGCGGTTTAGCCTCCGCCAGTCAATACGTCTTGCCGCTTATTTGCTTGGCCGGGGCCTTGGTTTCAGCTGTGCGCCGGAAGAAGCGACAAGACCTGGCCAGTGACGCCGCACGTGCCGAAGCGACGCGTGTGGCGAATGGAATGACTTGGGCCGAGTTCGAGATGCTGGTGGGCGAAGCGTTTCGGCTTCAGGGCTACAAGGTGGAAGAGACCGGGGGTGGTGGAGCGGACGGAGGAATCGATCTGGTTCTCACCAGGGACCGCGAAAGATTCCTCGTCCAATGCAAGCAGTGGCGGGCGTTCAGCGTCGGTGTGGAAGTCGTGCGAGAACTCTATGGCGTGATGGCGGCGAGCGGAGCGACGGGCGGTTTCGTCGTGACTTCGGGGCGATTCACAAAATCCGCGCACGGGTTTGCCGATGGCCGCAACATCCACCTGCTCGACGCGCCGAAGCTTCACACGCTGCTCGAACCGGCGAGGTCCGTCTCCATGCGGAAGTCCGCTGCATCTTCGAGCGTCGTTCAAACACCATCGATTCCGGAGCTCAGCTCAGTCTCCCAGCCGCACTGTCCCGCCTGCGGAAAACCGATGGTCCGGCGCACCGCGAAGCGCGGAGCGAAGGCCGGCAATGAGTTCTGGGGTTGCTCGGGCTATCCAGGATGCCGGGCGACACGGCCCATTTCATAGAGATGAAAATGAACGGGGCCGTGCGGCTCTCTTAGAGCAGGCGCTCGCCGCACTTTGCCTACACTGTCGATAGCGATTACGCAGCGATCGCCGTCGCCCGCACAGCCTCCAATACACGCACCAGGTCATCAATCTGCGCCGAGCTGAAGAGACCATCTGGTCACGCCTCGGAGTTCCGGTACTTCTCGATCAGCTTGCGACGAGGTCGGACAACGAAATTGTCGAGGTTCATCGCGGCAACTTCGGTTCGCAGCAGCGCGGCAACTTGCGCCCGCACTTCCGGCTCGGACTCGGGATGACCGAGCCCCGCATCTCTGATCTCCGCGGCTTTGAGCGGCGATTCAGTCGCTTGCCGCTGGTCCAGCTCCGCGATCAGTTCGAGCCGCGTTTTGAACAGGCGCTTACCGAGCGATTCGGTCAACGCTCCGTCGGTGGCCGGAATGTCCTGGCTGAAGTATTCGAGGTTCTGGCAGTAGTCGAAGAGGTAGAACTGTTCCTTGTGCTGCCCCGGCGCGAACAGATCTGGTAGTGGCGTTCGACGATCTTGCCGTCAATGGTCGCTTCACCCAGCGGCCGGCGCGTGCCGCGGCGCTGGATCATGAGTTCCAGCTCGGCCTTTTTGAAGAATCCCTGCACACGGCGCGGCGGATAGTGCGTGTCGTCCCAGCGCCAGTGTTCATAGCCGTTGGTATAGAAGATGATCGGCCGTTGCCCGAACTGGTGCTCCAGGCAGTCGGCGTAGAGCTTCGCCTGCTGCTGGCCGACCCGTGCGTCGCGGCGAGTGCGCTTGGCCTCCACCAGGCCCAGCGGCTTGCCGTCGTCGCCCCACAGAACGTAGTCGACGAAGCCCTGTTCCTTCTGGTTGGGCATGCCGCTGACTTCGAACTCGCGATCGCGAGCCTGAGCGAGCGGCCAGCCGGCCTCCTTGAGCAGGAGATCGATGAAATAGTCGCGCGTCTCAGTTTCGGAGTAGTCGTGCGTGTCGGGCTGTGCAGCGGCGGCCTTCTTCGCCGCAGCCACCTCGGCGCGCAGGCGCTGCAGCTCCTCATCGAGCACCGCCTTGTTTGAGAGCAGCGCCGCGAGCTTCTCGTCGCGCTCGTGCAGACTCGCTTCCAGCCGCTGCAATTGCTCTGCTGTTTGCACCGCGGCGGGCGCCGGCTTCGGCAGCAGCGCCGCATTGAACGCGAGTCCCGGCGGCGGCCGGTCCGCGCGGCCATAGGTGCGCGCGAGCCAGTAGCAGACATGGAACAGCTCGCGCAGCGCGACGAGCGCATCGTTGGACACAATCGCGCGATGGCCGTGCACGGCCTGGTTGCCGAGCGTGTTGATCACGCGCGCCTTGCTGAACACCGCCTCGCCGGCGGCCTGCTTGAAGCTCGGCTCGTGAATCAACGCCGAAAGACTGTCCTGGTAGGGCAGCTTGAGTGCCGGATCGAACGTGTACGCCCAGCGCACCGCGAGTTCGAGCGTGCGCCGCGCATAGAAACAGGCCGTACGCGGATCGGCATGGACCGCTGCCTCCGCCCGCGCCGCCGCATCGAAGACCGCGG